>PHDH01000204.1 GCA_002840935.1 Bacteroidetes bacterium HGW-Bacteroidetes-21
TTTTGCCATTGAAATATTATTTGCAACTAAAATATGTCCTCTGAATGAAAAACAGGCTTTTTAAGACTCGACTAAATAAACGGTTTTTGCATAGCTACAGAGCTGATCTAAACCTTAGCGGTTGCGACTAAGGTTTTAAAATAGGTGTATTAGCTTTCGTTATCATCATCTTTGTCAAATACAACAACAGAACCAATGGCCATGTCATGAATGGCTTTTCCTTTTTTATTCTCTGTAATTGTAAGAAGAAATAGAAGGCTGTTACCAGATTAGTGTTACATGTCCGGCTTTATAGTGCGAAGTATTTGTAAAATCTTTATATTGTACATACCAAACATAAGTAGCCGGTTCTAGTTTCTTTCCGTTTGATGTACCATCCCAGGTTGCACTTGTTTGACTGCCTGTATCAAAGGAACTTGTTTCCCAGATAATCTGACCCCAGCGGTCGTATATACAAAGTTTAAAACCTTCTTGCAGCAATGCATTTCCAGTTACGAAAAAATAATCGTTAATATTATCGCTGTTGGGAGAAAAAGCCGTGGGGGCATAAAAACTCTGTTCGTCAATAATTTTAACATCTAAAATAGAAGTATCTCTGCAATCATACTGATTGATGGCTATAAGGCTTGTGGTATATTCTCCGATTGACTGATACTGATGCCATGAGTTTATATGTGATGAAGAGTCCCCGTCACCAAAATGCCAGATATAATCTGTAGCCCCCTGAGACAAATTATTGAAACTTATAATGGGTTTTATTATACTGGCCATAATGGGGTCGGCTTCGTAGCGTGATTCAGGGACAGGATAGACTGTAATCAGATTATTTAATGTGACAGTGTTTTTACAGAGATTAACAGAAGTTACGGTTAGCGAAATATCATAGAGTCCGGGTGATCTATAAGTATGTTCTGGATTTTTCTGATACGACAAATAGCCACTATCATGAAAATCCCATAAATATTGTTGACCCGGAACATCTGGATTTTGTTCATTGAATTGGACTGTAAGTGGAGTACATCCAGAATTAATATCTGGGTAAAAATCGACGGGAGGAAGGGGATACGTTATTATTTGAACAGTCTGCTCCAAAGGCATATTACATTGGTCAATCAATGTAAAAGTCAGGCTTGTATTTTCAACAGGAGTATAAATCCAGGGGAAGGTAATTACCTGATGTGCGTCGTCGAAAACAATATAAGGTGCGCCCATACCACCATAAATTTCTGCATTAATGACGATAGGGCTGCCAGGACAAACGGTATCTTCTGATAAAGTGAGTATGAAATTTAGAGCTGGAAAAACAAATACACTAACATTATCGCTCGAAGTACAGCCGAAAACATTAGTAACAGTTACCGTAAATGTTTGGTTGGAAGTAGGGTTAACCTGAATGACATCACCCATAGCACCATTACTCCATGCATAGGTGTCACCACCTTCTGCCTGAAGGAAAACTGGGTTGTGGTTGCAAACAGTGACATTTTCACCCGCATAAGCCAATGGAAGCGGATTGACATTGATGATAACATCATCGACTCCCTGACATCCGCTTCCTGATGACACAGAAACGGAATATGTTTGCGTTGAATTTGGACTTACAACAATTGATTGTCCTGAAGAGCCATTACTCCAACTGTATGAAGTAAAGCCGAGGGGAGCTGAGATGGTCACTGTACTTCCCTCACAAATCGTTTGGTCGGGGCCAATATTTATATTGAGTGTATTGTCTAAAGTAATGGTCATTTGAGCTGTCCCAGAGCATCCTGAGGCATTAGAAACGGTAACAGTATATTGTGTAGTCGTAATGGGATTAACCGAAATATTGGCACCTGTCATTCCATTGCTCCATATATAATTACTACCTCCGCTGGCCCATAATTGAAAAATATCACCGGGACATCCGCTTTGATCACCAGAAACATTAACAATAATACTTTGTCCCACATTTACATTTACAGCTCCGGTTCCTGTGCATCCTGCATTCGTTGTTACGGTGACGTTATAATTTGTTGTAGACGTAGGATTTACCGATATTTGCTGCAAATTTTGCCCATTACTCCATGTGTAGGAATTTCCACCATTGGCAGAAAGTATAGCTTGTCCTCCGGAACATATTGTGGTATCATTGCTTACAGTAATTATTGGAAGAGGGTTCACGTTTACATTAATATCATCTGTCCCCGAACAACCAAAGCTGTCTGTTAAGGTCACTGCATAATTTTGAGTTGAAACAGCTGTTATTGAAATACTACTTGTATTATTTCCATTGGACCACTGATAAGTATATCCTGCTGGAGCCTGAATAAGTACATTCTCTCCAACGCAAACAGAACGGTCGGAACCCAGACTGAAACTGATGGATGTTCCGATACTCACATTTACCTGATCGCTTCCTGTACAACCGTTGGCATCTGTTGCTGTCACTCCATAGGTGGTCGGAGTAGCTGGGTTAACTGTAATAGAACTGGAAGTTTCACCTGTTGTCCAAACATAACTTGTACCTCCCTGCGCTGTTAATGTGGTTCCGGCTCCGGCACAAATTGTAATATCGTTTCCTGCCTGAGCTGCAACGGGAGCATAATGGGCCAGCGTATAGGAGTCTGTGATACTACAACCATTTGATGAAGTGACAGTGACAGTGTATGTTGTATTGTTTAGTGCCGTAATCGTCTGAGTATTTGCTCCGGTGCTCCATAAATAACTAGTTCCTGGGTTACCTGCATCCAATGTTACACTTTCCCCGTCGCACAATGTGGCACTTGAGGGCAATTCCTGAATGGGAGAAGGGTTGACAATAACAGTAATTGAATCCGTTTTGAGAAAACTGCAAGGGGTTGTGTATGTTACATAATAAGTTGTGGTAGTAGTAGGCCAGACATCCGGTGATTGAACATTGGTAGCAGAAATATTATTATTGGGTGTCCATGTATAATTCCCGTTAATTCCTGCACCCGTAGCGTCGAGATGCGTTGTTTCTCCTTCACATATTTCAAGTGTGTCTGGAACCGTGAGAACATTCTCTTCAAGGCAAACCCGCTCTTCGTTGAAATAGCCTCCGGTAGCCCCCGTATAACCCCAATAAACCATAGGGTTACCGCCGAAAACATTGTTAATGATATCGTAATTAGTAGACAAACGGAGTTCACAGTTAAAATATACTTCAAAAAGCTGTGTAGTAGGATCCCATGTGAATCGTGCAAAATATGGTACATTGTTTTCAATGTCCTGAGGTGTTGATGTGGCGCTTACCGGACCGGCGATATTATTCACACTACTGTGATCATAATTGCCGTCCCTCATGATTGATATATGATCGTCGGCAATATCAAAATTTGAAGGTGAGCCCCAATAATTATCGTAGGTGTCAAATTCTACAATAAAAGAAGGGGCGAAATTGGCATACCCCATGCCATTACCATTACTTCCCAATGCATTTGTTCCTACATTCTGAATACAGAAAGAAGCTCCGTCAGCACCATTGGCATCCTTTGTTCCTAAATATAATGTACACTCAATAATAAAAGGTTTAGTAAGATCGATAGGATCGCTGTACCAAATAGTGCCATTTTGATTGGCAAGGTTTCGGGTAATTCTATAACAGTCAGTTGAGTATGTGGCTGCGCTTCCATTTAGTATATATGACTGAGCTTTAACTGTAATGGAAGAAAAGCTCAGAACAACAGCGATAATACTGATAAATAAGTGTTTATTAAATCTACACATAAATCATGACAAAGACTTGTAAAAATGGCTAAAAGTTGCCTATTTTTAAACTATATTTATCATAATTTTTCAATATGCCGTTAACAATATATAAAGCGTCTGCAGGGAGTGGTAAAACGTATACATTGACTCGGGATTTTATCGAGATATCTCTGCAGGGATATACCGATGGCGCATGGCGGCGTATACTGGGAGTCACTTTTACCAATAAGGCTGCGTCCGAAATGAAGGATAGAATTATCCTTAAATTGAACGAAATTATTCAAGGAAAAGATACCGATATGTGCCTTCTTTTATCTGAAAGTATTAAGGGGAGTTCCAAAGAAGTTCAAAGGAGAGCCGAATTAATTCTACAGGAAATAATTCACGATTACGGCGCTTTTTCGGTGATGACCATTGATAGCTTTCTCCAGAAAATTTTCAGGTCCTTTTTGTACGAACTGGATGTGAATTACAATTTTGAACTTCGGCTGGATGCAACGCAATTGATTGAAGATACGGTTAGGGCTTTCATTTTTGATATTGAAAAGAATTCCGAAGTTTTTAAAGAACTGGTGAATTATCTGGATTATTCGTTAATTAACAAGGAAAATTACAATATTCAGAAAGATGTTGTAAATCTGGGAAAGGAATTGGTGAAGGAGGATTTATACGAGCATTTGGGTAAACTTTTTGCTTTTCTTGATGAACCCGGTAAATTTGAAGGATTATTGGAAGGAATACGTCAGGAGATTTCGACTTATAAAACAGCTTTTACTGAAAAAGTAAAGGCTTGTATTTTGCTCATAGAGCAGCAGGGATTGACGGATAATGATTTTGATGGAAAATCCAGGGGTGTATGGGGTTATTTGCACAAAGTGGTCGAAAATGGCTTCGAATTGAGTCTTAGTGCGGGAACTCTGAACAGCTTTGAAAAAAAGCAATGGCATCATAAGGATTCAAAAAAGCAGGAGATTGTTAAAGATCTGCTGGAAGGACCTTTGAACGATCTCGTTGTTTTTTTTAATGCCAGAAACAGTCGGATATTAAGTCTTGCTCAGGCATATGGTAATCTGCCCGTTTTACATTTGTTGATGCATCTGGAAGAAAAGCGGAAAAGTTTGTTGGCAGGAGAAGGTTATTTCTTTTTAAGTGATGTTCCCCGGGTTCTTAAGAATGTTATAATGCAGGGCGGGGCAGGGATGGTTTATGAAAAGACAGGAAATCGCTACGACTGCCTTTTTATTGATGAATTTCAGGATACTTCGCAGTTGCAGTGGGATAACTTCTTTCCTTTGGTAGAGAACAGTCTTGCCCAATATTTTCGTTGTAATATTGTAGGTGATGTCAAGCAGGCTATTTATCGGTGGAGAAATGGCGATTGGACGATACTTGCACAGGGTTTAAAGGAGCAATTTCCCGATAATATTGAGGAAAAAACACTCAATACGAACCGACGAAGTCTGCCAGCCATTGTTGATTTTAATAACCTTTTTTTCGAAAAAGCAGCCGCTTTGCTGGATGCCGAAAAACCTTCGGAAGGTCTTTCCGAAGTTGTTCATTTATACAATGATAGTTTTCAGGAAAAGTGGAAAACAGGCGATGGTCCGGGTTATGTTTGTGTTACCCGAAGGGAGGTGGAAAAAACAGATGAATTTACTACGGAAGTCATTGCCGAACTGCCTGCTTTAATCAATGAACTTTGGCAGAAAGGGTGCAAGGATATTGCTGTTTTGCTGAGAGATAACAAGGAAATTGCAAATATTCTGGAAGTACTGATGTCCTCTTCGCCTGAATATCCCATAGTGACTGAAAAATCTTTCCGATTGGACACTAATCCAGCCGTTAAATTCATTTTTTCTTTACTGAAGGCTTTGTCTTCACCCGACGAAAAAATATATGAAGCTACGGCAGCATGGTGGTTTTATGCATCTGTGCTTAAGCAGAAAGATACTCAGGCAACTTTTGAGTTTCATCAGGAAGCTGGGTTGCATGAATTTTTCCTATCCAAAGGCTATTCAGACACAGCAACTATACTTAAAGATGATCATCCTTATTCGCTAGTATGTAAGATAATTGAAGTTTTTGATATTTCATCTCAGAACGACTGGCAACCTTTTATTAGTGCATTTCTTGATGCGGTTTATACTTTTGTCTCACGACAAGCCGGAACTGCTGCCGATTTTCTGAAATGGTACGACAAAAATGGCGATTCATTGCAAATTCAGGTTGAAAATACCCGCGAAGCGGTAAAAATAATGACCATTCATAAGTCTAAAGGACTGCAATTTAGCACCGTGATTATGCCTTTTGTCACCTGGGAATTTTCTACACACGCCAATATGCTGTGGGTGACTTCGGAGGAAGACTTCCTGAAAGAATTTCCGTTGGTTCCGGTGAAACATAAACAGGAACTTTTAGAGACATCATTTCGAGGTGATTACCTGAAAGAAGAGTTTAGAATTGCCGTGGATAACCTGAATCTCCTCTACGTTGCTTTTACACGTGCTGAAAATCAGATGTATATCAATTACTTTGTTAAACCCGAAAAGTCAAAGACGACGAAGAAGAAGGACGATATTAATTCTACTATGAAATTGATGGATCAGGTGATGCAACTTACTGGCTTAGAAGCAAAAATTGAAGGTGAGCGTATAGTATACAAGCTCGGAGAACCCTATCCATACACACCATTCCAAACCGACAAAGAGCCTGGATGGAGAATGTACAAAGGTTGCTACGGAAAAGTACCCGAACTGGTCATTAGTCCGCACCGGCATCAGGAAATATTTTCGGAAGCCGGAACCAGCATAGAGCATGGGGTATTATTGCATAGTATATTGGAGGAAGTTCGAAGCAAAGAGGATTTCTTCAAGGTTTTGAATGATTTTCAGATCAAAGGAACCATTGATGGGGTAACTGCAGCCGAAATACTTGGTATCTTTGATAAAATGCTGCAAAACAGCACTTTTTCATCGTGGTTCGACAATACATATCAGGTGTATAACGAAAGAAGTTTGCTGATGCCCGGAGGCTTTACTTTTCGTCCCGATCGGATTATGATGCGCAACAATGAGGCAGTGGTGGTTGATTATAAAACGGGGACTTCTGATCCTGCCAAATATTTCAGTCAGGTTAAGCGGTATATGAAGATGCTTGAAGATACCGGATTGAGTCCTGTAACAGGTTGGATAGTCCAGCTCGACACCGCTGATTTACTTGAAGTGAAACGGTAAATAAATAGTGTAAGTGATAATATATCAACAAATATGCTTTTGTAATGAAAAATTTAAAATGGTCTGTCTTCCTTATTTTTGTACTCATGTT
>PHDH01000205.1 GCA_002840935.1 Bacteroidetes bacterium HGW-Bacteroidetes-21
CAGTACCCGTCGTAAATGTTTGACTTATAGCTCTAGCCGAAGTATTTCCTAAAAGCATCTGGTTTCTTTCAAAACAAAATACTCTATCTGTAGTCTGATTTGAAGTCATATAATACCCATTTTCCCAAATCGAAAATTTTAGATAATCCGGAAACTGAGGGGATGTATAAGTATAAGCATAATAAGATCCGGTGGGGTCATTCGTTGTTGAAATAGCGATATAAATACTATTTCCAGAAGACCCAAACTGACTTATAAACCAACGATCTGCAAATTTATCATACATTATTATTGGATCACCATCATCCGCAGTAGCAGGACTCCACAATGAACTAATATTTGCTGTAAGTAATACAGTACCCGTATTTTTATCCCTGACTTGAAATGGTGTTCCATTAATAGCTTGAATATAATGATTGGGACCAGCGGCTCCCGAAGGATCGAAAGGTCTGAAACCGGAGGCAACCTGACCTGCCCAGTTTTTAATTATGGCTTTAAAACCAGCATTACGTGATCCCATGGTAGTTTGCCATACCGATTTATCATCTCCATATTGAGATCCGTCAGCCACTGTATAATTAAAAATCTGCGGTGGCCTGTGTGTTCGGTCAGGTGATTCTATCCCACCAAAATCTTTGTCCTTATCTACAGGTGAGGCCAAAGCAATTTCACGTAAAGGTGGTGTCACTCGAAAACTTGTTGGATAAATGACATCCCCTGAATTTTGAACCTGAACATTCTGTGCATTCGCCATTCCGGCAAAAATTGCACATAGTGTAAAAAGCATAAAACGTTTCATTATAAATCGATTTAGTAATGGTATATCAAAATTATAATTAATATTCCGTTTAATCTATAAAAAAACAAATAATTTGAAGTAAAATAATGTCATTTTATCGACATAGATTAACAATTACTCAAAAAAAAGGATAACACAAAAGATTCAATCGGAAGATTGACGTAAATCGACGAAAAAATGATTCCTGATAAAACCTTACTGATTTTAACATCTCTACTTTTTGTATAAGTAATATCAGAAGTAGTTTTACATTTGTTTGACTTTCAACGATAAAACATAACACTCAATTCAATAAATACATACATATCAACATATCTACTTATTTATATTTAATCAAAATATAAATTTCTTAAATATTAAAGTATCGGAATACATTATTAGAAATAAGTAGTTATTTTTGAAAAAAAAATTCCATGAAAAAGCTTTTAATTATTAGTTTATTACTTCTCTCTTCCACTTTTTCTATTTTAGCTTGCAATATAGAATTTGAAGTACAAGGCACATCAAAAGAAACCTATAAGTCGGGGGATGAAATTGTTGTTAAAGTTAAAATCACATTAACACATAGAGTTTGTAATGTAGCCATGAAAGATACAAAATTCGACACAAAAGGACTCGACATTTTAGGAGCTACCGACTGGAAAGAAGTCACACCCGGTGTTTGGGAACGCAAAGTAAAACTTAAAGCAAAAACGACCAGTAACGGAAAACTAATTTTTTCGGTAACTCGCACTTGCGAAAAAGAGGGAGGTTCTGGCTCACTTACATTGAACGGACAAAAAGCATAACCTATGCGTTTTAGAGTCGCGCTACTTCTGTTCTTATTTATTCAGTTAAATAGTTTCAGTCAGTGGGACTGCCGTAGTATTTTGGGCGGACATCTCCATCCTGTATTTACTAAAAAATCTCCCTTCTCAGCTGGCCTTGAAGCCACACTAAGTCAAGGTTGGATGAACGACAGAAGTATAAACAACTTCATGCTTTTTTCTGGCATTAATTTATCCTTGGGTAAAAACCACTTATTTTATGCCGAAGGTGGTTTTAAAGGATGGAATTACATGATTTTAAACACCGAAATTGCAGAAGGGAAACCCGAAAATTTTAAGAAAAACCGAATGGGAATCCGGGAAGGGTTTTACAAATATACTGGTCTCAATTCTTCTTTTACCGTAGGTTTTCAGTCGATTAATCTTGGAGACTTATGGTTGGTCAACGAAAGAGCCTTAGGAGTTAAATATAGCCAATCTTTTGGCAAAACGGGATTCGATTTTGCAGGTGCTACGGTGTTGCGCGATTTTAGTCGCATGGGGTCCTATTGTACCGTAAAATACATTTACAATTTGATTAAGCACCGTCCCGATGCATATGTTGGCAATGATCCGGGAGAGACAAATTTTGCAGGAATCGTCTGGTGGTTCAATTCCGAAGGAGAAAAAAACATCAAGCAAGGACCTGTGCCCGAAGGAAATGACGAGTTTAAACCGGTAGACGGACAAGATGATGAATTTAAACCTGTCAAAACTGAAGGCGGTGAATTTAAACCTGTTAAGACCGAAGACGACGAGTTTAAGCCTATTGACAACGGGGAAGAATTTAAACCGATTTCTAACGAAGGGGAAGATGATGATTTTAAGGAAATGACTCCCCAAAAAAACGCCATTCCATTTTTCAAACTGTCTAAACACGGTGCTGTCCTATATTCGGAATTCGGGTCTGGCATTTCCTCTGAAAAATTATGGTATGGCTATATGTTGACAGGTAATCTCCTGAAGAAAATCGCAATAAAAACTCAGGTTTTACATCAACTGGACAATAACAATCAAATGGCCATTGCCATGGCAGGAATTTCATACAATCACACTTGTTCGTCCCCCCATGTTACACAAATCGGCATCAATACTTATCATTCCATTGCAATTGATCAAAACAGTAGAGTTTCGGCATCTTTTACAAATTTCTTCATTGGCGAAGTTTTAAGAATGGAATCACAGGATATGCCTTTGTCGCAGTTTTACGTAAAACATTATTTCCCAGGCAAACAGAAAATATATCTGAAAGCCCAACACGTTCTACAATATCAGGGCAATAAAATGGCTGAATCGGATCTGGAATGTGGAGCCAAGCTCTTTCATCATTTCAGATTAACAGGCATTATGAGCCGTATTACTGCAAATTCGCTGAATGAACCTTATTATATGTTACGTGTTGAACTACGTATGGCTATATGATAGAAAATGAAAAAAATATTGCCCGCAGGGATTTTTTAAAAAATGCTGCAAAATTAGCTACTGGCGGACTATTGCTTGCATCCTTCGGAGGCTTCATCAATTCATGCCGCAAAATGGCCGATCCCTATGCTTTTTACAAAGTCAACAAAAATAAATGTATTGGTTGTGGGGAATGTCTCGACTATTGCTATTACGATGCTATATACCTTCCCGAAAAGACTTATTATTTTATTGATAAATCCTTGTGTGTTGATTGTGACAAATGCGTTTCGGGCTGTAAGCAAGCGGCCATACAGATTGCCATAGCACGATACGAAATTGATCAGTTAAAATGCAACGAATGTCAACAATGTGTTCCTGTTTGTCCATCCCAAGCCATTGAAATACCTGCCGTCAATTATCAGATAAACCAGCAAACCTGCCGGGAATGCGGTCAGTGTATACCCGTTTGTCCCCAATCTGCCATACATATTTCAGTACCCAGTTATTCTATCGACCAGAGCAGTTGTACAGAATGCGGAAAATGTAGTTCTTATTGCTCACACGAAGCCATTCATGTATGGCAAAGTAATTATATTTTAAATCAGTCAAATTGTGTCGGTTGTGGAAATTGCATAACTGTTTGTCAGACAGAAGGAAATTGCTTCACCTATTCAGTACTTAACTATTCGGTAGTTCAGGGAAACTGCCAACCATCTATTTGCAATAAAATTTGTCAGACTACATGTCTTCAGAATGCGATTACTGTAACATCTGGTCAGGCACATATTAATACTTCATTATGTAACAAGTGTGGCGAATGTATAGCTTCATGTCCTTTTAATAATTTTATTCCGGCCAAAGTTCAGCAAGACACTACCAACTGTACCAAATGTGGTAAATGCCTGCCAGTTTGCGGTCATAATGCCATCGACAAAATAACACCCGCAGGTTACCAGTCCCCTTATATTGATCAGACAGCTTGTACTCACTGTGGAGATTGCTACCTTGGAGAAGTTTGTGAAAGTGGAGCTCTTCAAAAAACACCTGCCAATCCCCACTTTAATCCCGAAATAAATCAATCCGAATGTAATCGTTGTGGCGATTGCATAACACTTAATGCCTGCTCATACGAAGCCATCGTGAAAAACGATCCTGGAGGCTTACCGATCATTAATACTTCGGCCTGTACTCATTGTGGTGATTGCACTACACTGTTCCAATGTCCTAAAGATGCCATTAGTCGATGGGAACCTGCCAGTTACCACGAGCCATTTATCGACACAAATCTATGTACATCATGCGGCGATTGCACGGAGAAAACTTTCTGTGTTGATTACCATGCAATAGAACGCGATTTACATACCGCAGAAATTGACGAAGATAGTTGCTATAAATGTGGTAAATGTGAGCCTTCATGCAGGTTTGACGCCATAAAAAAGGATCATTCGTAAATGACAAAATACAAAGTCATCCTTTTAAATCTGAGACTTTGCGATAAGCATCCATTACTATTTTTCGAACTGCGTTCTCCTCAATACTTCATAGCATACAACTGCCACAGAGACAGAAACATTGAGCGAATCGTTGACACCCAACATAGGAATTCGAACGGGTTGAGTTTCTGGCATTTTCCAAAAATCGGTCAGACCATCGGCTTCGGTTCCAAAAACCACAGCGACATTCTTTGAATAATCTATTTCGTAAAGATTTTGTTTTGCTTCGGGTAAAGTCGTTATCAATTGGAACTTTTTCAAGATTAACCAATCGGCTGCTTCCTGATTACTACAAACGACTACTTGCTTTGAAAAAACACAACCTACGGACGAACGTATTACATTGGGATTATAAATGTCTGTCCTTGGATCGCAAACAATAATGGCATCGGCATTACAAGCATCTGCTGTACGAATAACAGCACCCAGATTGCCGGGTTTTTCGACCGATTCCAGCACAATAACCAACGACGACTTGTTTAATTTTACTTCGCTTAATTTCAGGTTTTTCTGTTTAAAAACAGCTGTTACCCCTTCCGTTTTTTCGCGATACATAATTGTTTTCAGCAAATTATCAGACAACAAATATAAAGGGACATTCAATAAGTTATTTTCTACCATGAAACCCTCCGCTTTCTCAGATTGGTCGTTAGAAACAAAAAGATCGGTGAGTTCAAATCCCTCGCGAATAGCCATAGATATTTCTTTGAGGCCTTCAGCAAAAAAGCAACCCGATTTTTTTCGTTTATGATTATCCCACAGCGTTTTAAAAAACTTAAAACGGGCATTATCCGGGCTTGTGATGGCGATGGTTTTTATTTGCATTAAATTTGTATTTTTACAAAATTAATCCAAAGACTCAGAATAATGAGATATTTCATTACAACTTTCTTACTTTTCTTTGCACTTCAAATCTTTTCACAAGGAATTGAGTTCTTTCAGGGTAATCTTAACGAAGTCTTTGCCAAGGCAAAAAAAGAGAACAAATTTGTTTTTATTGACTGTTACACAACCTGGTGCGGTCCTTGCAAATGGCTAAGCGCAAATGTTTTTACAAACAAAAATGTTGGTGAGTTTCATAATACACATTTCATCAATTACAAACTCGACATGGAAAAAGGCGAAGGCAAAGACTTTCGCACTAAATATTCGGTAGCTGCCTATCCCACTTTACTTTATTTGAATCCCGAAGGTCAGGTAGAACATCGTGCATTAGGCGCCATGGACACACTGGCATTCATCAAGCTAAGCACAAATGCATTGGACACATCCAACAATATTGGCTCTTATATTAAAAAATACAACAGTGGAAATCGCGAACCCTCATTCCTTGCTTCCATGGCCATTATTTCGAACAATGCCGGTCTTCCTTTTAATATAGAGGAATATTTTGCCACGCAAACAGATGAACAACTAAACAGCGAGATGAATTTCAGAATCATAGAAATGTACAATCCAGATATCAGTTCGAGGGAATTTAAAGTACTGATTGAAAACAGAAGTGATTTTTATAAAACTGTGGGAGAATATAAGACCGAGAACAGGGTAAGATCTATGTTGCTTAAAACCGTTTATCAAAAAGAAAAAAGTCTGGATACAAAAAATCTGGAACCTTATTTTATAGAACTATTAAAACCATTTAATTTGAAAGATGCTAAAGAATTGGCATGGAAAGCCGAAATGGATTATAATAAAAGTAGAAGCGCCAATTGGCCCAGATATCTCGAAATTGCCGATACACTTATTAAGATACATGGAGATGATGCCTTTTCGCCCGACGAATGGCTGAACTACTGTGAAAATCTGATTATTTCCAACAGTCAGTTACCAAAGCTCGTTGAAACCATCGAAAAAAACGTGGGTAAAGGAGAGAAAGCCGAAACACTCTATTACAAGTATTATCTGATAAAAGGATGGCTGGAATACAAAAAAGGCAACGATTACAATTCATGGTCGGAACAAGCCCGCAAAGAAGCTGCATTGAAGGGCATCAGTGATTTTCAGTTCGAAAGAATTTTGAAACAATATTTTCCAGCAAAAAAGGAGTAAATATTCTAAATGCCTATGCGGCATGTTTACTTTATTTATAATTATAAATTGTGCGCTGACCAGTATTCAGCACCTATAAAATATCTTCCGGATACTCTGCACTCACAAAGAAAAGGCCATGCGCAGGGGCCGACATTGAAGCTGCTGATCGATCTTTTTTCTGAATAATTTCACCAAATTGTTCTGGTGTCATTTTGCCTTGTCCCACTTCTACCAAAGTTCCTGTAATGGCACGGACCATGTTACGCAAAAACCGATCGGCTTTAATATGAAATACGACCAGGCCTTCCTCCCTGATTTCGAATTCGGCCTTCATAATATTACAAATATCAGTTTTATTATCAGAGTGAAGTTTACTGAAAGAGGTAAACTCATTATATTGAAA
>PHDH01000206.1 GCA_002840935.1 Bacteroidetes bacterium HGW-Bacteroidetes-21
TTTCAAAAAGGATCATCCCAGCAGACAAAGCGAAAGTATACTGAGGAATTCTTTTGGGGGAACGATTCCTGTCTATGTTCAGGTTGAAGGAAACGTACAGTCGCCCGAAGTTCTGAAGACAATGAAAACCATACAGAAATTTCTCGAAAAGCAATCCGTTGTGATGCATGTTCAATCGGTAGCTGTTCTCATCGAGGAAATGAATGACATCATGGGCGAGGGGAAAACAATTCCCGATCAGGAAGATAAAATTATGAATTTGTGGTTCCTTTTGGATGGACAGGAAATTATGGATCAGTTGGTGACGCCCGATTTACAATGTGGTTTGGTGCAAGGTATTGTAACGACTTCCGACAGTCGTCAAATGTCGGTATTGGTAGATTCTCTGGAAACATTTATTGCCGGTTTGCCACTGAGTGAAAATGTGAAAGTCAGTCAGACAGGTTTTCCCTCTATCTACAAAAAGCTGGATGATAGTATATTGCTGAGTCAGAAACAAAGTCTTGTTTTTGCTATCATTCTGGTTTTCATTTTTGTGGCTGTATTGTTTAAATCGTTGTGGAAGGGTTTTCTCACGACCATTCCTATTATTGTAACGCTGTCAGTGTTATTTGGATTTATGGGATGGACGGGTATACCGCTCGATGTGGCTACAGTCCTTGTGGCTAGTGTGTCTATCGGGATAGGTATTGATTACGCAATTCATATGATTTCGCTTTTTTCGCATGAGCAGAAAACGTCAAAAAATATTCACGATGCACTGAAAAATGCCTATTCGGGTAGTGGAAAGTCTATCATTATTAATGTCTTTTCAGTAACCGTTGGATTTCTCGTTCTACTTTTTTCAAATTTAGTTCCTTTACAGCGATTTGGAACATTGGTAGGAGTTACCATGATAGCCTCTGGACTGGCTACTCTGACCTTGTTGCCCGCGATAATCGTCCTTGCAGATAACTTTAAAAATCGTATTAAATCAAAAAAATAAAAAAAATGAAAACACAGAAAATGTTTCTTCTATTTTCCGCAATGCTTATTTGCGGGTCAATTTTTTCTCAGGATGCTACAGCCTTATTGAAAAAAATGGATGAGGTAATGTATGCTTCAAAAGACCAGACGGTGAAACTTAAAATGACGCTGATTGACAAGGCGGGCAAAGAAACCGTACGAGAAGCAGAGACTATCCAGAAAGGAAATGACAAACGACTTTTCCGTTTTATCTCTCCGGCAGCTCAAGCCAATATTGCTTTTCTTTCTTTGCCTGGTGAAGTAATGTATCTCTACCTTCCAGCGTATGAAAAAGAACGCAGAATAGCTTCTCATATTAAAAATCAGGGTTTTGCCGGAACCGATTTTAGTTATGATGATATGGAATCGAAATTATATTCCGACCGTTATGATGCTGTTTCAGCCAAGACAGAAGGCAATAATTATGTGCTTGAACTTAAACCCAAAGCCACCATCAAAACCGAGTATACCAAAATGATTGTTACCATGGGAAAAGGTAATAATTATCCTATTTGTGTAAAATATTACGATAAAACGGGTAAGCAGATAAAAGAACTTAATAATAATAAAATCGAGAAAAAAGGAAATTATTGGACAGCAACAGAGTTTGAAATGAAGGATTTGAGAAAAGGTACAAAAACAAAAATGCAGTTTACCAGTATTGAGTTCGATAAAAATATTTCAGACGAAGAGTTTACAGTTCGTAAATTAATACGTTAGAATATGAAAAGAGTAATTTTAATGTCTGTGTTCTCACTTATGATTTGCCTTTCTTCTTTTTCACAGGAAGAGGATGGTAAGCCTGTAATAAGTGGAAGTCTGAGCACTGATAACCGTTTTCTTTTTGCAGACGACAATCCGTGGTCGTGGAATGAAAACCGGATTGATCTTAAAATTGAACATAAATTTTCTACCAAAGCCCGGTTTGGAAGCGATATCTGGTTTCGCAAATTTGCACTTTACAATGATCAGGATGCGTATTATAAGTATCCTGAAATTCGCGAAGCTTATATGGAAGTCTACGATTTTCTAATGCCCGGACTGGATCTTAAAGCAGGACGCCAGCGCATCAAGTGGGGTTGTGCCGATAAAATTAACCCGGTAGATAATGTCAATTCATACGATTTGGAAGATTTGTGGGACTTTGGTCGCCATATGGGCAATGAGGCAATAAAACTCAAATATTATAAAAACGACTGGCAGTTCGAAGCCGTTTATCTTCCTGTTTTTACAGAAGCTCGCCTTCCTTTAGGGAATATGACCAACGCCCTGATGCCTGAATTCAAGTTGCCTACATCCTACAGTACGATACTTCCACTGAGCGATACTCTAATCATTCCCATAAGTCTCAAACTTCAGTTTAATGAACTGAACATGGTAAATGTTATGCCCAAAATAAATCTGAGTGAGGGCTCTTCTGGAGGTTTCCGGGTAGCCAATCGCTTTGGGAATTTTGATGTGGCCATGAGCTACCTATATGCTCGTGACGGACTTCCAGTTGCTAATCAGGCTTACCTTAGTCTTGATTCTGTAAGTTTAACTTCAGGACAATCTTATTTGCGTTCGGATATCGAACTTATTTACCCTCGCATGCATTATGTGGGTGCCGAGGTTACTGGAACTATCGGGAGCGTAGGTGTATGGGCAGAAGCTGTGATGGTAAAACCCAATAAAAAGTATTATCTGAGCACTGAACTGCCTGATTTTTCGTCATATTTAAGTAACTTAGTGGGAATTCCAATTACACTTCCATCCTTGTCGTATCCTGATAGTCTGGTTCTTGATAATAAACCCTGGTTCAGATATGTTGTGGGTTGCGATTATACTTTTGGGAATGGAATTTATATGAATTTTCAGTTTGCCCATGGTTTTATGCATGAACGTACCAGTGACGAACTGAATGATTATTTTTTACTGAGAGCAGAAAAGAAAATAATGAACGAAAAATTAAGATTATCACTTCTTTCTGGTGGTTTTGCTGTGTCCGATTGGAGCAATATCTCGAGTAATAATGCTTTCGCCTGGACCCCCGAAATAGGATACAAACCCAACGATAATACCGAAATTATTCTGGGTACTCGTATCATAGACGGAGTAGGCGATGGGATGTTTGCTAAACTAAAAAATCAGGATGAGTTGTTCCTGAGGCTAAGTTATTCGTTTTAAGGCGCATAGGCAAGTATAATCAACAGCGAATAAAATCGTTGTTGATTATACTTTTTTCATTCTAAAAAAAACATTTCTAAAAAGTTAAGGATTTACACAATTGATTGTAAATTCTTTATATTTGTCTTTACATCTTTCAGAAGTTTTATATGAACATTTCAATCATCATTGGGCTATTGCAGAATACAGCCATTCTTCTTGCTCTTTCAATGTTGTACGAGAATTTTTGGATTAATTCCAATGAGCCTAAGAAGTTCTTTGTAAAACTGATATCTGGTCTTGTCATTAGCTGTATTGGGCTAGTGTTGATGTATACACCTTGGACGTTGGTGCCTGGAATTGTCTTTGATACACGTTCAGTACTAATTTCCATTACAGGCTTGTTTTTCGGAACTATTCCTACGTTAATTGTAATGATTACAACAGGTTTGTTTCGAATAGGTATTGGCGGAGATGGACAATGGATGGGTGTTGCTGTCATTTTATCTTCTGGAGCAATTGGTTTGCTATGGCGTTATTACAGACCGAATTGGAGAGTGAAAAAGAAATATTATTTGGAGTTGCTGGCAATGGGGATAATAGTTCATATTATTATGTCTGTCTGCACTTTGCTTCTACCTGTCGAAAAAATATTACCTACTTTTTCTACGATAGCGCTCCCATTAATCCTGATATATTCGCCCGCTACAATGTTGTTAGGGATAATTATGTTGAGGCAATATAAGAATCGACAAAGCAGACAGGCTCAAATAAAACTTGTTGAATCCGAAAGAAGATTGGCAAAGCTTTTTGAAAGTGGAAATATCATTACTGTCATACTAAATAAAGATGGCGTGTTGACATTTTGTAATGAATATTTTTTGAAAGTCACAGGTTATAGTAAGAATGAGATTTATAATAAAAATTGGTTTGATAGTTTTATCCCTCTTGAAATTAAAGATAAGATATTTGGTATTTTTCAAAATGGAATTCAATCCGGGACGATTATACGTAATTATGAAAATGAAGTGGTTGGTAAGGATGGAATAGTTACTTATATTTATTGGCATAATATTGTTCTTTTTTCTGATAATGGAGAAGTTACAGGTGTCGCATCTATTGGAGTAGACACTTCTGAAAGGAAAAAATATGAAAGTATGCTCGAAGAAAAAAATGCAGAAATCGAAAGTCAGAATAAGGAATTAATGCAGATTAATGACAACTTATTGATTGCTAAAGAAAGAGCTGAAGAAAGTGAAAGACTTAAATTAGCTTTTTTAGCCAATATGTCGCATGAAATTAGAACTCCAATGAATGGAATTCTTGGTTTTGCAAATCTTTTAAAAAAAACAAGTCTTTCAGTGTCGGATAGGTTGCAGTATATAGGTATTATTGAAAATAGTGGCAATAGATTATTAAATATTATTAATGATATATTAGATTTGTCCAAAATTGAATCAAGGACTGTTAAAGTTCATCTGTCTCCAGTAAATATTAATGAATTAATTGAAAATATTTATTTGTTTTTTAAACCAGAAATTGACGCAAAAAATCTTGGTTTTTCTTATTCAAAAGGTTTGACAGACTTTGACGCAAATATTCAAACTGATCATGAAAAAGTATATGCTGTTTTAACAAATTTGGTTAAAAATGCAATCAAATTCACTACCAAAGGAATTATCGAATTTGGTTATAACGTGAAAGAAAAAAACTTGGAGTTTTTCGTTAAGGATACTGGAATTGGTATTTCTTCGGAGCAAAAAGAACTGATTTTTGAACGGTTCAGACAGGGAAGTGAATCTTTAAGCCGGGATTATGAAGGTGCTGGATTGGGTTTGTCAATTTCAAAGGCCTATATAGAAATGTTAGGTAGCGAAATTAAAGTTGATAGTAAACCTAATATTGGTTCTTGTTTTTCATTTGTGCTTCATTATAATGTAAATAATGAGAATGTTATTAAGGAAGCTCAGACTGTCTCGAATGAAGAACAGATACCTAAGATTAATATATTAATTGCAGAGGACGATGAAACGATAGAGGAACTTTTAACTATTAATCTGAAATGTTATTCTAAGCAATTATTTGTCGCTCGTAATGGATTAGATGTTGTTAAAATGGTTTTTGAAAATCCTGATATTGATCTGATATTAATGGACATGAGAATGCCTGATATAAGTGGATATGAGGCTACAAGAAGAATAAGGGAATTTAACAAGAATGTTTTTATTATTGCCCAAACTGCATATGCAATGAATGGAGATAAAGAAAAAGCACTGAATACGGGATGCAATGATTATATTTCTAAACCCTATAAAGTTGACCAAATCTTAGAATTGATGAAAAAATATTTTAAAATCAATTCGGTCTAAAATGTTCAGGCTTCGCAAAGCTTTGCAAAAATTGTTGGTCATCTTTTCTTACTCTGAACCAGGCTGGATTTATCGTTGAATGAATCAGAAGCGTACTGTCATTTATAGCTTTCCCTGAAATGGTTAATGGCGAGGCAACTGAAGTTTCAATACTGAGTTCAAATTCAGATTCAATTTGAGCGGGAGGATTGTCATCAAATACATTGAAAGCCATATAGGTAAATTGGTTAAGGTAGTTTTTTATTAAGTTGCTGTCTATAGCTGATTCGCCGAGGTACCAGATTTTGTCTTTTTGTTCAAGTGTGTATGCAAACTCGGGTGTTTTTACTTTTATTCGGGTAATGTCTACTGGATTAATTTGAGCAATGGTTCTTTCTCTCCAGCCCATAGGGGGCGTGTTGACTATCATTCCCAGAAAACTGTTAGCAGCATAGGTAATATCTTCCCCATTTATTCTAAAATAGGTTATTCCGTCTACATTACGTTGTTGATTTCCATACATTCCTGAACCATTTTTAGCCTGAAAACTGATTTTACCCAGAATAAGATCGATAATAGTTTGATTTTCTTTGTTTTTGATTGTAAAACGCGTTGAGGAAGAGTCGTTTACCTGAAATTCAGCCCAGTCTTTTTGGCTGACAGAAGCCAGCCTCTCAGGTTTGAAAGCAGCCAGTTCGCGAAACAGGTTATGCAGGCTTCCTGCCGAAGCAGGGGCATTGAGTTCTTTATTTCGCATTTCCCAATAGTTGTCTTTTAGTTCCAGCACAATAGAATCACCCTGAAGTTCTTTCTGATAGATGATAATCTTTGTAATTTGGTTCGTATCTATCTTAATAATGTCGGGATTGAATGTGCTCTCTTTATTCGTTAAAATTATGTCACTTAAAAAGTACAAACCAGCTAGTACGACTAATACAAAAAGCAATATTAAATTTCGTTTGGGCTTATTCATATCTGTCCTCCATTCTTTTTTTGCGAATATGTTTCATTCGGTAAAAACGATAAATACCCATTAATATAATCAATAAAACCGGCAACATAAAGTTCATCCACTTTAGTATAGTTTTGGTAGCATCGTCTAAATTGTCAATGGGACGGGAGAGTATTTCACGGGTGCGTAGGTCTATGAGGCCAGTTTCGTCAGTAAGCCAGTCGATGGCATTTACCATCAGGTTTACATTGTCGGGCATGAGTTGTTGAGCCTCGCCTCTCGGGCCATTGATAGCGAAGTCTCCATCCCCAACGACAAACATGTAGGGTTCGAAGATTCCTTTACTTGTTTTACGTTCGAGACTTGCAGCCAGAACCAGGTTTTTCTGATTAAAATCCTGTTTGCCCCATTGTTTTTGAATGTCGAAAAATTGAGGAGCCCGGAACATAGAACTGTTTTCA
>PHDH01000207.1 GCA_002840935.1 Bacteroidetes bacterium HGW-Bacteroidetes-21
ACATTAAAAATTACAGCAGTGGTAGTCACGAAATCATGATAGGTTTCAATATTAAAGAAGGTGCTCAAAAAGGCTCAAGTCTAATTTAATTCACCTGAGGTATTTTCAATAAACCCTAAAAAAGTAGTTTAATTTTAAATTTTAATAACATGAGAAGTATTTACAAAACTGTTTTCGTTCTTTTATTTATGTCCTCTGTCTTTACAGCATTCGGACAGGCCCCTACAACACAGGCAACAGACCTGATTTTTGCCAATGCAACACAAACTCAGGTTGACATTAGCTGGACCCGTGGCGATGGAGATTCATGCGCTGTTTTTGTTTTTCAAGGAACAACAGGAACCCCAGTTCCCGTAGATAACACTACATATTCAGCCGATGCCGCCTTTGGTAGTGGCGATGAAATTGGAACCAGTAGCTGGTATTGCATTTATAACGGTAGCGGAACCAGTGTCACCATGACAGATTTAACGGCCAACACAAACTATCTTGTAATGGTTGCTGAATATAACGGAGACGAGGGCGCTGAACTTTTCCTCATCACCAGTGGAACGGGAAATCCTGCTGGATTTGCCACCTTGCCAAACATATTCACAGTTAGTGGAACCGATGCATACTGCGCAGGAACGACCCCTACGTTAATGAATATTGAATTAAGTGGATCAGACCTGAATGTTTCGTATCAGCTTCAGAAAGACGCAGTAGATGAAGGTGCTGCTATGCCCGGAACCGGAAACGTCATCGTATGGACTGATGTTACTGCAGGCACTTATACCGTAATAGCCACTGCTCTGGCAGGTTCTTTCTCTATGACAGGAAATGCTGTTGTTACAGAAAATACGCTGCCTGTAGTTTCTTTCACCGGACTCGACGCTTTGTATTGCCTTGACGCCGACACTGCTGTTCTTGTTCCTAATATCACCGGAGGTATCTTCGTAGGTGATGGTGTTACAAACGATACTTTATTTATCCCCGCCGAAGCAGGTGCTGGAAATTTCACCATATTTTATGCCTATTCTGATGTAAATGGTTGTAAAGATACCGCCTTTTTCGATGTAGAAGTTACTGCTTTACCTGTTATCAGCATGCCTGCCGACACCAACTATTGCGGAGCCTCTTACACCTTTGATGCCGGAAGCGGATTTGACTCCTATTTATGGTCGACAAATGAAACAACACAAACCATTAACTCTGATACATCAGGTACTTTTTATGTCACCGTTACCGATATAAATGGTTGTATGAATTCCTCCATGACAACCCTAACAATGATAGAAACAATATTAACCGTAAGTGATACTGTTAACTCATGTCAAGGCGCAGATGTTACACTAACAGCTACAGCAAACACAGGTATCATTATTTGGAATCAACAAGATACACTGAACGCCATTACCGTAAGTCCAATGACGTCCGAATACTACTATGTATCTCTTGTAAACGGCGGATGCGTTGTAAATGATAGTGTTTATGTTGAAACTCATGCTTACCCTACAGTAAGTCTTCCTGCTACGCAGACTGATTGTGGAAATTTCGTATTGGAAGCCGGAACAGGCAATAATACATACATTTGGACAGGCGGTACAACAAATGCTACTTTAAACGTAACACAAACCGGAACTTATAACGTAACAGTAACCAACGAATGGGGCTGTAGTGCAACAGGAACTTCGGCTGTGACTATCCTTTCTGCTCCCAATGTTAATCTGGGTCCCGATTTTTCACTGCCATTGAATCAAACAGTTATACTTGGGACATCACCCAATTATCCTACTTACCTATGGAGTACCGGAGCTACTACTTATTCGATTTCATTAACCGGAAGTCAGCTTGGTGTAGGCATTCACGACGTTTGGTTGCAAGTTGATCTGGCCAATGGTTGTTCAAAAACCGACACTGTGGTTGTAACCGTTACCTGGGCTTTATCAGTTGAAGAAAACGCTACTGAAAACATTTCTGTATATCCTAACCCTGCTAATGATAATATCCAAATTTCGGGTGTTGATATGAATAATCTTTCACAAATTATTATCACCGACATCACCGGAAAAGTGCTGGTAAATAATTCAAACAATCTAACAGAAAACATTCGTATCAGCGACCTTCCTGCTGGCATGTATTACATTACACTGACAATCAACAATAAACCGGTTACTAAAACTATTACTGTTGTTCGTTAAATTAACCTACTAAATTAATGAAGGTCAATCGCTGAAACGATTGACCTTTTTTATTTTCTTTTGGTCTGTGTCCTAAAATATCGTAGATTTGTACGAAAATTACATTCTTTTAATGTTATTTTTATGTTGTTTGTCTAAACTTTCAGCAATTTTGTACCATGAGTTACATAAAATTCGATAAAACACAATTAATAAATCTAGAATATTCCCTTGATAAAGAAATCATTCGCTCAAATCGTTCCGGAGCATATGCTTTTACAACGCTCATTGGAACAAACACCAGAAAATATCATTGTTTACTAGCCTGCCCTGTAGATCACCCCGACGGAGGCGTACATCTTCTGCTTTCAGCACTCGACGAAACAGTGATACAACACGGCGCTTCATTTAACCTCGGCCTGCACAAATATCCTGGCGGAATATACGAACCCAAAGGACATAAATATATTCGCGATTTTGGTACCGAACCCAATATCTCTTTGGTTTACCGAGTGGGAGGTGTAGTACTTGAAAAAGAAATGGTGCTGATTACCGGAAAAGAACAGATACTAATTCGTTATACCCTGCTGGAAGCACATTCGCCCACAACCCTACAATTCCGTCCTTTTCTGGCATATCGCAATATTCATAGTCTGAGCAAAGCCAATCTGGACGTCAGTACAAAATATCAGAAAATAAAAAACGGAATTCGCATACGCATGTACGACGGTTACCCTTATCTCTATTTGCAATTTTCTAAGGCAGCCGAATATGTTCATGTTCCCAGCTGGAACCGCGACATAGAATACATTCAGGAACAACGCAGGGGTTACGAATATAACGAAGACCTTTTTGTCCCTGGTTACTTTGAAGTACCTATAAAGAAAGGCGAAACCATTGTTTTTTCAGCCTCTACTTCCGAAGCACAGCCTACAACACTCAAACAAAAAGCGACCCGCGAAATGCAGGGACGTATTCCCCGTGATAATTTCGAAAATTGTCTGATAAACTCTGCACAACAGTTTATTAATACCATTAAAAATAAAAAAATTGTTCTGGCAGGTTTGCCCTGGTATAGCACCCGTGCTCGCGATACTTTCATTTCGCTTCCCGGTCTTACTTTAGCCATGAATGACTTAGACTCTTTTCACGCCATACTCAAAAACTGTATCTCCTCTATGCAGGGACCTCTTTTTCCCGATGCAGTGACTCAAAAAGTGAATGTTTATACTTCTGCCGATGCCCCCCTATGGTTCATCTGGGCAATACAAAAATACTGTGATCAAACCAACGATTTTAAAGGGGCGTGGGAAAAATACGGTAAAACGATTAAAAAAATATTGAACGGATTTCGTGCCGGCATAATCGAACTCAATCTAAGAACAGACGAAAACGGACTCGTATGGGCAGGAACAGAAGACTCGGCCTATACCTGGATGAATGCACACGTTGATGGCAAACCGGTAACACCGAGATATGGCTATGTGGTCGAAATCAATGCCCTTTGGTATAATGCCATTATGTTTACCTTATCACTGGCCAAAATGCACAGTGATTATACTTTTTACAGCGCCTGGAAAGAGATGCCTCCAAAAATCGGAGAATCTTTCAGACAGACATTTCTCAACGATACTTACGGTTATCTTTCCGATTGTGTGAACGAAAAAGGAGCCTGCTTCTGCCTGCGTCCCAATCAGTTACTTGCTGCGTCACTTTTCTACACCCCTATCGAAGACGAACTCACCCGCAAAGGGATAATCGACCGAATCGAAAGAGAATTGCTCACCCAAAAAGGCTTACGCTCCCTTTCTCCCAATTGCGAAGAATACAAAGGCATGTACGAAGGTGATCACAATGCCCGCGAAATGGCTATGCATCAGGGTAGCGCTTATCCATGGCTGATGGCACATTTTGCTGAAGCCTATCTGAAAATTTATGGTATGTCGGGCATCGCTTTTATACAGAACCTGTATCATCAGTTTGAGGAAGACATCAGAGAACATGGCATCGGAACCATCAGTGAATTATACGACGGCGATCCTCCGCATAAACCCGGTGGTGCACCCTCAATGGCAATGAGTGTTGCCGAAATTATACGAATGAAACAAATTATTGATGAATACAATTTATAAAACAGGAATGCCATGAAAGTGCTGATGTTTGGATGGGAATTCCCACCACATATTACGGGAGGACTTGGAACTGCCTGTTTCGGACTTGTCAAAGGACTGGCCCGGCATAACGTACAGATGATATTTGTCGTTCCCCGCCTTTTTGGAGAGGAAGACCAGACCTATTCAAAAATGTTGAGTGCCAGCGATGTAGAAATTAACGAAAGAAATTTTTCTTATTCCAGCTATATTGAACATCTTCAAAAAATTGAAATAAACTCAACACTCCTTCCCTACGTATATCCCGAAGATTTTGCCCGGATGATGTCTTCCGAAACAGAATACATTCATGGTATTGAACTACCCTCCACTTTTAAGGCAAAATATCAGTTTTCAGGTAAGTACGGAACCACCTTATACGAAGAAGTGAGTCGCTATGCCATGATTGCCGAAGTGATTGCCCGCGAAAATCCCCACGACATTATTCATTCGCACGACTGGCTTACTTATCCAGCGGGTATTGCCGCTAAGAAAGCCTCCGGAAAACCTTTGGTTATTCATGTTCACGCTACGGAATTTGACCGCTCGGGCGAAAATGTGAATCAGTTTGTTTTCGATATCGAGAAAAAGGGCATGGAAGAAGCCGACCGGATAATTACCGTAAGCAACCTGACCCGTAATATTGTCATTGAACGTTACGGCATTAGCCCCGACAAAGTTTTTACTGTGCACAATGCCGTAGAACCAGTTGAGCTGAAAGAGATAGATCAAATCCGCGGGTTTGATGAAAAATTGGTGACTTTTCTCGGTCGGATCACATACCAAAAAGGACCCGAATATTTTATTGAAGCAGCACACAAAGTGCTAAAACGTACCGAAAATGTTCGTTTTGTCATGGCCGGCAGCGGCGATATGCTCAACAAAATGATACGCCGTACTGCCCAATTGCGCATTGGCGATAGGTTTCACTTTTCCGGATTTCTTAAAGGCGATGATGTGCTGCGCGTTTTCTCCATGAGCGACGTTTACGTCATGCCCTCTGTGTCTGAGCCTTTTGGAATAAGCCCCTTGGAGGCCATGCGGTCTAATGTACCCGTCATTATTTCCAAGCAGTCGGGCGTTTCTGAAATCCTGACCCATGCCATCAAAGTCGATTTCTGGGATACCGATGCCCTGGCCGACGCCATTCACGCCCTGATTACCTATAATGGCATTTCGGATATGTTCCGTAAATATGTCAAAACAGAAGTGGAAAGCCTGAAATGGGAAAATGCCGCTTACAAAGTCAAAGAAGTTTATTTATCTGCCCTATAATAGTCATGCAATGAGAAATGTTTGCTTTTACTTCCAGGTCCACCAGCCATTCAGGCTCCGCCGCTACCGTTTTTTCGACATTGGGAACAATCATTATTACTACGATGATTTTGCCAACCGCACTATCATGCGTCAGGTAGCCGAAAGAAGCTACCTCCCCATGAATAAAATTATTCAGGAATTATCTGCCAAATTTGGCGATAGATTTAAAGTATGCTTTTCTATTTCGGGCAGCGCTATAGAGCAATTCGAAATGTTTGCTCCCGACGTACTGGATAGTTTTATTGAAACAGCCCGTAACGGGAACGTCGAAATTGCTGCCGAAACATATGCCCACGGCCTCAGTTCTATCAAGCACAAAGAAGAATTCTTTTCACAGGTACTACAGCATTCCACCCGCATGGAACAACTCTTTGGAAAGAAACCTGTGACTTTCAGAAATACCGAGCTCATCTACAGCGACAAAATTGGTGATATGGCTGGCGAACTGGGCTATAAAGCCATACTCACCGAAGGCGCCAAACACGTACTGGGATGGAAAAGTCCCAACTTCATGTACTGTAATGCCATCAATCCCCGCGTAAAAGTGCTTACCCGCAACTATCGCCTCAGCGACGACATCTCTTTCCGTTTCTCCAATAAAGCATGGGATCAGTGGCCACTGACAGCCGAAAAATGGGTTACATGGCTCAACGAAGTCAATCCCCAGCAAGAAACCGTGAATGTGTTTATGGATTACGAAACATTTGGCGAACATCAGCGGAAAGAAACAGGGATATTCGAATTCTTTAAATCCCTTCCCGGAAGAATCTTCAGCGACAGCAATTTTGAATTTGCCACCCCCTCCGAGCTGGCAGATAAACTCGACCCGGTTGCCGCCATTCATGTACCTTATCCTATTTCGTGGGCCGACGAAGAAAGAGATCTCACCGCCTGGCTGGGAAACGATTTACAGGAAGACGCCTTTAACACGCTCTATGCCCTGACCGATACCGTAAGAGCTATTAACGACCCCCAAATAAAAAGAGACTGGCTCAACCTTCAAAACAGCGACCATTTTTATTATATGTGTACCAAATGGTTCAGCGATGGCGAAGTGCATAAATATTTCACACCCTACGAATCGCCTTACGACGCCTACATTAATTACATGAATGCCCTGAGCGATTTTATTATCCGTGTGAACAATTATTTTGGTGTTAAAATAAATCGCTCTTCTATCACTAGTAATAATACCGGCACCAAATTCCCCTTAGCAGCAACGGTACCCGAAAAGCCTGTTGTTGAGAAAAAAGCCCCTGCTGCCAAGAAAAAAACC
>PHDH01000208.1 GCA_002840935.1 Bacteroidetes bacterium HGW-Bacteroidetes-21
TGATACCCGATAACCGGCCACCGGTCGCCGAGATTAAAAATACCCAGATCAATATTGGGACAGGAAAGGACCAGACCATTAAAGATCTTGCAAATATGATCAGAAATGTTGTTGGTTTTAGAGGTCTTATTAACTGGGATACTTCCAAGCCGGATGGTACTTTCAGGAAGTGGTTAGATGTTACCAGAATTAAGAAACTAGGATGGAGTGAGAAGATACCCTTATCTGAAGGTGTAAAAAATGTTTATGAACAGTATTTAAATTCTTAATTTTTATTTGTTGTCGAGAAGAATTCTTTTATTATCCCCCAAGTATTACGGAATCGAAAATGTAATAGGAGCAAGACTTAAATCTTTAGACTATGAGGTCGATTGGATTGAAAATAAGAATTTCCATTTTGATTATCATGTTTCTAAAACAAATTTAAGGTTATTAAGAAGGATTTATTTTCTTCTTTTTTCGCCTCATATCTACCATATTAAAAGAGCTATTAAAAAATTAGAAGGGAAAAGTTATGATGTTCTTTTCTCGATCAACGCCTATTCAGTCAGTCCATATTTGTTTAAGAAACTTAAAAAAAGAAACCAATCATTTCATTCAATTCTTTATATATGGGATTCATCCTCGATGTATAACTGGACCAGCGAGATTAAGCTTTTTGATAGGGTATATACTTTTGATCCTGATGATGCAGCGAAGTATAATATCTCATATAAGCCCAATTTCTATGTCAAGCAGGATGATGGCTTAACTTCTTTTTTTAAAAACGATCTTTATTTTGTTGGTAAATTTAATCTTTATAGATATTTAGTAATTGAACAGATTAATGATATGGCTCAGAAAAAAGATATTACTCTCTTCATTAAATTATGGCCTTGGTATAAAACATTCTATCATAATTATTTTATATATTTTTTTCTTAAAAGAATAAAGGCTTCAAAAGAATTGATAGTAGAATATGTTTCTAATTATGAAGCTGTAGAAGGAATATTTAATAGTGATTTTGTTATTAAACAAAGCATCTCATTCGATGATATTCAAAGACATATGCTTAATTCTAAGGTTGTGCTCGATCTTCCCTACCCAAAGCAGAAAGGGTACACTCACAGATTAATAGATGCTTTAGCGAAGGGTAAAAAAGTAATTACAACAAATTTGCAAATTAAAAGTGAGCAATTTTATAATTCTGACCAGATTCATTTACTTGATTCTGTAAACCCTAACATTGATTTTAATTGGGTAAAAGAAGATGTTTCCTTTCCGGCAGATGAATTTATTTTGAATCTTGAGCTATCAATCTGGTTAAAATCCATTCTTAATGAATAAGTGTCTTAGTAAAAAGATAGATATTTTCTGGTTATTAAATCCTTTTTACATTTATTACACTCTTTATTCAGCACTAAATATTCGGATTTTAGTCCGATAGGAGCCCAACGTTGTGGAAAAATAGGTTTCATTGGAGCATATAGACCGATGGCATTGATTCCTGTAGCAGCAGCAATATGTAAAGGTCCCGTACTAGCGGCTACCAAAGCATCCGATTCGGCAATCAGAGAAATATATTCAGACAGATCTAGTTTTCCTGTCAAATCGTGGGCTCTGTTTTTAAATAACTTGAGAAAACCTTCCATTTTTCCAGCCTCATAGTCGGTACCAGAAATAATAACATTATATTTTTCAGGCTCCAGCATTTGAACCAATTGGGAAAAATTATCCAATCCCCACTCTCTTGCACTCCCTTTACTTTTAGGATGAATAATAACATTCATTCTACTTGTTTCAATCACATGTTTCAACTTGTCTGGCAAAGGAATCATTTTCTGCATTCCATACAACTGAGGAATATCAGCCAGATTTGGCAACCTGAAATCTGGAATAATCGTCTGTAGTAACATCAAATTAAGCTGTGATTCATGTAAAGTCGATTTTTTCCTGCTCAGTGGTATTATTTCATTGACAAAAAGTCGGTGGTACCAGCGCCTGCCAGTACCAATTCGCACAGGGATTCCAGCTCTAAATGACAAATACGACAAGCGATAATTGGGAAATACATGAATAATGCAATCGGCCTTGAGTTTTTTTAACTGCGATACCGCCTTGGAAGTAGGAATTGAGTGTAGGATATCGGCATCTATAAAATCGTCGATAAACGTACACGTATCAATAACAGGTTTAGTATACTTTTTTCCTAAAAAAATGACCTGCGCATGGGGAAATGTTTTTTTAATCAATCCCGCCAGTGGTATAGTTAATACTACATCACCAATGTTATCAGATCTGCTGATGATAAATTTTTCCAACAATTGACGATTACCTTAAAACAACAACACCTGCCTTTTCGTAAGGAGGATCGGTAACAGAAACCAGTCTGTAATAATAATTCCCGGGAGGCATCAACACACCGGCAGCCGTGTGTCCATCCCAAAATATTCTTTTGGCAGTAACTTTATATAGCTCCGCTCCCCAACGGTTAAAAATAGTTAGTTCGTAGGTAGTGATTCCATTAGTCCGAAACGTAAAAACATCGTTTATACCATCACCGTTGGGTGAAAACACATTCGGCACCTCCAACAAATCTTTAATAATGACAGTCTTTGAAACGGTGTCGGAACAATTCTGACCAGAAGTCACATAAAAAGTGACATTATGGGTGCCTTCCGTATTAAAAACATGAAACAAACTGTCGGTAGTATCCTGATAGGACACACTTCCAGGAAAATCCCAGCTAAAAGTATAATTTATACCATCGTTATTATTAACAACACCATTAAAGAATATCATAAAAAAAGGATAGTCAATACTGTCTTTAAAAGTAAAATCAGCATCAGGTATTTGCCTTACAGTAATATAATCGGGTTTTATCAGGGTATTGGACCAGGTGGCATAAGAAACTGTTAAACTTACATCATAAGTTCCTGTAACCGAATAAGCATGTTCCGGATGTTGATCGGTACTTGTTGTCCCATCGCCAAAATCCCAGAGCCAATCGGTGATATTACCTCCTATTCCTACAGAGGTATCGGTAAACTGAACGGGGTTATTGATACAATAAAAATTAGTATCAGCCGAGAAATATGAAATAACCTGACTTTTAACAGTCAAGTTAGTTAACAATAAGATTATAAATATTTTAAATAAAATTTTCATATTTCTACTGATACAAATATAATATAAATTATTATTATTGATACTTACATTTTTTCTGTAAGCTTTCTTATCAGTTTAAATCCTGACAAAAACTCTTTGGCAATGACTCTGAAAATTGTATAGGAAGGAATGGCTAAAATCATTCCTGGAATTCCTGCTACGGTTCCGGCAATCAGTATAACTAAAAAAATTTCGAGTGGGTGTGCCTGAACAGATTTCGAAAAAATAAAAGGTTGTAGCAATGTAGCATCCAAAATATTTACTGCTAAATAAATAGCTGCCATCCACATGATCATCGTTGTATAATCAGGGTAAATAGGCGAAGTATAATGAATAACTGTACCAAGCGTCATACCAAAAGCAATAGAAATAATAGGTCCGGCATATGGTATTACATTCAGTACAGCACTTACCAAGCCCAATGTTGCTGCATGTTTCATTTCTAATCCAATAGCAGACATCCCAATTGTAGTTAACGTAAAAACCATAATCATATCGAACAAGATACCTGCGAAGTAACGAATCAATAATCGCTTAATAGACAACATAATATGCTTTACTTCTGTTTCTAGATCAGTGGGTATCATTAACAAAACGGATGAAGCAAATAACTTTTCATCTTTGAGAAAAAAGAACGTGATAAAAGTAACCACAAAAACCCCTACAATAAGTGTCGAAATGGTCGAAGTAATATTTGATAATATATTTGAAAAATCAGCAAGATTAAATAATTCGAGCAAATGTTGCAAAGCAGCACCCGCGATATTATTCGTACTGTCTATAGGCAAATCGAGCATTTCAAAATTCTTCATAAAGACAGAAAACTGTGTCTGAAACTCCATCACAACAGAGGTTGTCTGAATGGAAGATATGAGCATGGCTTCGTGATAAATAAGCGGCACCAGAAGACGAAAAACAGTAATTACGAATCCCCAAAATATTACAAGTGAAATCCCGGCTGCCAGACTTTTAGGAAAAATAAATTTGCCGACTTTTATTCTTGTCAGCGTTTCCACCACAGGTTGAAGTATAAGTGATACCACAGCAGAAATCAGAATATAGGCCACAAGATTTCTGAAATAATACAGGACGATCAGAAGTATCAATCCTGACAAATATAACAAAATGTTACGACGAGAAAAATATTGGCTCATTATTCAAATTTTAAACCCAGCACAAGATACACATTTTCTTTTTGTGGATTGACAATTAAACGGGTAAAAAGAGGCAACCTGTATTTGTCGGTAATCTTTATTGACTTCTTCAACATAATACCAGTATTTACAACACCTTCGTACGATCCATACCATCCCTCATGATCCGTTCCCCCAGCAAATATTTCACCTTCAAACTCATCCTTTGTAAACATCCAGGCAACTTCGTAATATCTGGAATGTTGCTTATCCAACCCATAAAAGTTAAAAGCAGCCAGCGCTCTGAAAGGAATTTTATCTGTACCGGGAAAAGTTATATCAAGAGATAAATCATGATTGGTTTTATTCTCCGACCAATCAAAATAATAATTCCTTTCAATCGAATGGTCCATCACAAAATAATCTGTAAGGCAAAACCCCCAATATTTTCCTTGCCAGCCCAGCACCAGATCGGCTTCATGACTTCCTCCTGCCTGTAACGGAGAAGATCCCCAAAATCCAAAGTAGAAATCCTTATAATTAAGGGTAGCTGTTGGCTGAATATTGGGTGCGTTTGAAAGCTCTACCCCTCGCCACATATACTTACTTACAAGTTCTGCAGACAAAGTATAAGTGAAGCAACCAGAACTATCCTGTCCATTGACATAGAGAGGAATAAGCCATAGGAAGAAAAAAACTTTTTTCACGGATAAAAAAGGATTAATTTTATGCAAAAATAAACATTAAATCTATATCCATGACATTTTCTATCATTGTCGCCATAGCAAATAACAGAGGCATAGGAAAAAACAATCAATTACTCTTCCATTTACCCGAGGATTTGAAATATTTTAAAAGAATAACCTCTGGACACCCTGTCATAATGGGCAAAAACACCTGGGATTCGCTTCCCATTAAGCCCTTACCCGGAAGAACAAACATCGTTCTGAACCGCGAAATGAATCTACTGCCCTGCCAATGCGAAGTCCTTGCTTCTGTCGACGAAGTAAAACAATATTGCGAAACACTTGGCAACGAAGAATGTTTTATAATTGGCGGTGGAGAAGTGTACAAAACTTTTTTACCGCTGGCAGACAAACTCTATATCACTCGAGTTGAAAAAGAGTTTGAAGCCGACACTTTTTTTCCCGAATTCAATAATGATCAATGGAAATTAACCTCCAGTGAAGAAAACTTTTCTGAAAAAGAAGGTTTTAAATACTTTTTCGAACTGTGGAAGAGACAATCATAATATGAAAGTCTTACTCTTTCGTTTAAGACATCATTTTTTTTACCAAATAAAAAGAAGTCTGACTATAGCGCATTCATTCTCGACTCCAAATCAATATACCTCAACGAATCCTTTAAAGGAATAAAAGCCTCTTCTGAATTCCAACGGGCATAATCCGAAAAGCCCCTATCCAGAGCATTTGAAAGTGAATCGATGGCCGCTTGATATTGCCCTGTTCTGGCGAAATATACGCCATAATAATAGGATACTTCTGAATTGGTAGGATCGGCCAATAAATATACATCCAAAAAACGGGCTGCATTATTTAAATCTCCCTCTTTCAATGCGGCTGTCACATACATGTAACAAGATATGCTGATATAACCCAAAAGACGAATATCTACGTAATCTGCACTGGTTTTCTGAACTTTATCTTTTGCCAGCCATAACTTTGAGATTTTCTTCCTCCACCAGACGGAATCTTTAGACGTTAATGATTGCTGCAATTCCTGCATAGAAGCATATTCAGATTCAAAATTCTTTTCAATTTCCCGTAGAGCCATTTGAGATTTACTTCCTTTAAGGTACTGAACCATGGCTTCCTTTTCGTTTTTCATACCCTGCACATTTTGGGTCAATGTCTGAACCGCGCGATAATCAAGATATTTTCGCCACTCATCATGAGGTTTGTAGTTCTTTTTGAAGGATGACATTACCAGATCAGACAACGATTCCTTATCAGCTTTTTGCGAAGAAATTAAGGCAAAGGCAAACTCCATAGTAGAATCTGAAGGCCATTCATGCGCTCCATCAAAGTACAAAAAATGTGCTTGCTTATGTTGTTCATTAATTGCTTTTTCACTGTGAAATAATTCGCTGAAATTAAAATCACGATATCCTGCCATACCAATGTAAAGGAAGTCATTCCTAGTTATTCGGGCAATCTCAGGAGTTCCTGCGCCACAAGTAATAATCCCCTGAATGTTATCCTGAGACATAGCTGTCACTGCTGCCATTCTAGCTCCCCCACTAAACCCAAGGAGATAAATTTTAGTTGTATCTACAGGCAAAACACTGCTTACTTCGTTGATAATACTATTAATTAATGGTAAAAACTGATTTGGGATCATTCCATTCTGAACTTTGTCGGAAGCAGCAAGAATAACATCATACTTATCAGCCAGTTGCTGATACTTTTCTACCACTTGCTTCCCGGCAGCATGAGGATCAAGAATGACTAAAAGTGGATAATTTTCACAGGAATCTTTGGGATAATAAAGACTAAAAGGGGAGTCAGGCCCATTTGCCGGTTGATAAGAGACAATTTCACCCCGGAATATTTCGGTATTAACTTG
>PHDH01000209.1 GCA_002840935.1 Bacteroidetes bacterium HGW-Bacteroidetes-21
CGTGACGTTAATTGACATATTATTATTGACAGCTAAACAATTGCCATTTAATGTTGAAGTAAGAGTAAGACCAACGTTACCCGCGCTGATTTCTGCAGCTGTGGGAGTATAGGTTGCATTAAGTGCTGTATTACTAGGATTAAATACACCCAGGCCACCCGACCACACGCCTCCACCGGCATTCTGTACAGAGCCGGCCAAAGCGACTGTAGGATTATTAGCACATGATACAAGATTTGATCCTGCATTTACAACAGGTGCAGATGTAATTGTAATGATAAAATTATCACTGACAGAAGTACAATTCCCGTTTCCTGTAGTTGTTAGTGTCAACGTAGCAAATCCTGTTGATATCTCTGCATTGGATGGTGTATAACTAGCATTTAAAGTAGTACTGTTGGGTGTATAAGTTCCTGTTCCACCAGACCAAATCCCACCGGTTGCAATGGATACAGAACCCGTTAGGGACAACAAAGAATTATTAGCACAAACCGTTCTATCAGTTCCTGCATCAGCTGTTGGCGCGGGGGTAAAGAAAATCGTCATCTGATCGGTTTCGGGATTACAATTTCCATTGCCTGTAGTTGCTAATGTGAGCGTGATGCTTCCACTGGCAATTTCACCTGCCGTGGGAGTGTATAACGCATTCAAAGTCTGACTATTCGGAGCAAATAACCCCAGACCGCCAGACCATTGACCTCCGGTAGCTCCTGATACGGAACCAGAAAGAGTAGTTCCAGCATTATTGGCGCACTTGGTTTGATCCGAACCGGCATTTACTGTAGGAATAGGGGTGTAAGTTATAATCATCTGATCTGATACCGCATTACAATTACCATTACCTGTTGAGGTTAGTGTTAAAGTAACGTTTCCAGTCAGTAATTCTGCTGCAGTGGGAGTGTAAGTTGCATTGAGAGCAAGATTGCTTGGATTAAAAGTTCCACTACCTCCCGACCAAGCACCACCTCCGGCACCAAGTATAGATCCTGCAAGTGTTACGGTTGTATTATTCTTACAGGCATTCATGTCAGATCCTGCATTAACTATGGGAGCCTGAGTAATTGTAACAGTCATGACATCACTGACGGAATTACAAGTTCCATTCCCGGTTGTAGTTAAAGTCAGATTTACCGTACCGGCAGATATTTCTGCCGCACTGGGCGTATATGCTGCATTCAATGTGTTAGCACTGGGGAAAAAGACACCCGTACCTCCGGTCCAAGTACCTCCGGAAGCAACAGAAATACTACCGTTAAGAGAAACCGAAGTATTATTGGCACATACCGACCTGTCTGCTCCCGCATCAGCGGTAGGAGCTGTAGAATATGATATTACCATATTGTCATTTACAGAAAGACAGTTCCCGTTACCTGTAGAAGTAAGTGTTAATGTGACAAAACCAGAACTTATTTCACCCGCTGTAGGAGTATATGAGGCATTCAATGCTGTATTACTTGGATTAAACAATCCCATCCCGCCAGACCACACACCACCAGTAGCAACACCCACAGTTCCATTCAGAACAGCAACTGTATTATTGGCACATTTGCTTTGATCTAGACCCGCATTTATAGTTGGAGAAGGAGTAAAATTGAGTATAATTTGATCACTCACAGCCACACAAGTTCCATTCCCTGTTGTTGAAGCAGTAAGTGTTACAGAACCTGAAATAACTTCTCCTGCTGTGGGAGTATAAGTACAACTTAAAGCCGTATTTGAAGGGCTAAAAGTACCGCTTCCACCCGACCATACAACACCCGTTGCCGTAGTAATCACAGCATTTAGGGTTGCAACGGGATTATTAGCACATAAAGTCTGATCAATTCCAGCATTTACCGTAGGTGCCGGAGAAATTGAAATAATCATTTGGTCATTTACCTGCGCACAAGTTCCATTTCCAGTAGTTCTGAGCGTTAATGTGGCAGTACCATTTGAAATCTCTGTTGCCGAGGGAGTATATACCGCATTTAAAGTCGTATTATTTGGACTATATGTACCGGTTCCACCTATCCACTGGCCACCCAATGCAATGGTAACATTTCCATTGAGAGTGACAGCCGAATTATTGGCACAAACTGTCTGATCTGCCCCCGCATTTGATGTTGGAGCCGTTGTATAATGAATAACTACATCGTCTGAAACCAAATTACAGTTACCATTTCCGGTAGAAGTTAAAGTAAGATTTACAAAACCTGTTGCTACTTCGCCTGCGGTAGGCGTGTAGGTTGCATTTAATGTTGTACTATTAGGATTATATAAACCCAAACCGCCAGACCATACTCCACCAGTGGCTCCTGTAACAGTTCCATTAAGTGTAGCGACCGAATTATTGGCACAACGCGTAATATCTACACCAGCATTAACTACAGGAGCAGAAGTAAAAGTAATAACACAATTATCTGTAACGGCATTACAACTGGCATTTCCAGTTGAAGTTAAAATGAGTGTAACAGAGCCCGAGGAAATTTCTCCTGCCGAGGGAGTATAGGTACAGCTTAATGCGGTAGCAGAAGGAGTGAAAGTTCCGCTTCCACCCGACCAAACAACGCCGCTAGCAACAGAAACAGTTGAACTTAACGTCACATCCGGATTATTGGCACACTTGGTCTGATCAGGCCCGGCATTAACTACAGGCGAAGGAGTAAAAGTAATCAGCATCTGATCACTTACAGAACTGCATAATCCATTTCCTGTAGTTGTCAATGTCAGGATCATGCTTCCTGCCGAAATTTCAAGAGGCGTAGGAGTATATACAGCATTCATCGCAGTATTGCTCGGACTGTATGTTCCCGAGCCACCACTCCATACGCCACCAGAAGCGACGGTATAACTACCATTCAAAGTCACTGCCGGATTATTTGAACAGACAGTCTGATCAAGGCCAGCATTTGCAGTAGGGGCTATTGTATAATTGACAACCACATTATCCGAAACAGAATTACAAAGGCCATTTCCGGTTGTAGTAAGTGTAAGATTTACAAAACCAGTGGCAACTTCTGCCGCGGTTGGTGTATAAGAAGCATTTAAAGTCGTACTATTGGGAGAATATAATCCCAAACCACCCGACCAAACACCGCCGGTTGCCACAGAAACACTGCCATTAAGAACCGCAACAGAATTATTGGCACAACGGGTAATATCCACTCCGGCATTAGATACTGGAGCTGCTGTAATATTAATAATTAGAGGGGAACTCTCAGAATTACATGTTCCGTTTCCAGTTGTTGTTAAAGTAAGGTTAACAACCCCAGCAGAAATCTCTGCCGGTGAAGGGGTATAAATGCAACTTAAAGCATTATTCCCAGGATTAAATGAACCTGTTCCACCAAGCCAGACTCCTCCTGTAGCAACTGTAACAGCACCATTTAGATTAACTGCAGCGTTGTTAGCACAAATTGTCTGAGTGGGACCGGGATTAGCTGTAGGAGCACCTGTAAATGTCACAGTCATGTTATTCGTTCCTGGATCACAAGTTCCGTTTCCTGTCGTTGTCAGAGTTAAAGTCAAAGTACCACCAGAAATTTCTCCAGCAGTAGGAGTATATGTTGCGTTCAAAGTTGTATTGTTGGGGGTGTAAACACCAGCTCCACCCGACCATATTCCGCCTAATGCATTTGTAACAGTTCCGCTAAGAATAAAAGACGGATTATTACTACAGACCGACTGATCGGCTCCGGCATTAGCTGTAGGAGCGGGCGTAATGGTAAGGGTAAGATTATCGGATTCGGGGAAACAAGGACTATTTGAAGTCAAAGTAAGAACCACTGATCCGTTGAGAATATCATTTAACCCAGGGGTATAATCAGCGGTCAGACTATTAGGATTATCAAAAGATCCGTCACCTGAAGTAGACCAAATTCCTGCAGTTGCGCCTCCGGTAACTGTCCCACTCATTGTTGCAATTTGACCGGCACAAACTGTTTGATTTGCTCCTGCTTCAACAAAAATACGGGCAACAAACTCAGAAAAATATCCATAACGACATCCCGTAGTAGATCCTCCGTTGATTAATCCCAATGCAAATAATTCTGTAGAGTTAGAAATCGTTATAGTTTGATCTGCAGGCGCCTGAGCCACAGTTGACCAATCGATATAGACAGCCGACCATAAGCCTCCGGTACCAGGAACTTCTCTAAAGTCTCCAGGAGTAATAACTCCTGTCCCAGGCCCCGTCTTTGTAAAATTACTAATGGCTGATGTTTTAACCAATAATGTAAGAAAAAAACCTTCGGTGGTGGATCGCACAAAAGAAACCCTGCTACTTCCAGCACAATTTAACGGAGGCAAAATTGCAGACCCCAACTCACATCCAAAACCAGTAATATGAGTTGCATAAACCGGTTTTGTAGCATGTATATATAAGGCATTATTTACGGATGTAGCCAAAGAGTCCATTATTATCTGAAACGTTTCTCCAGCAAAAAGTGTAGCTGCTGCAGTAGGATTTCCTGCCAGGTAAACTTTGGTATTATTCTGAGTTGCTGTGAGAATTACACTCTCATGCCCATCACTTTTTAGTCCACCCTTTACTGCAATATAGTCGGTCCCACATATTTCAACGGGAACAATCTGATCACCAATAAGGTCATAACAGGTATTAGGCGCAGCACCTACAGCATCATGATCAGAATCGTCTTTGTACGTAATCGCAATGGGTTTATCCGACAAAACTATCGCTCCCGCAGGATGATTAAGGGGATATTGGTAGATATTTGTAGAAGGGCCAGGAGGGTCAGAACCTGTTATCGAACTTCCGCAAGAATATGTCTGTCCGACATTTAACACCTTAGAAAACTGTGTGTTTGCAGGATAACCATCAACCGCCACCGGAGAATAAATTTGTACTGTAGTGTTATTTTCTGTTGCCACAATATCAAAAGAAGCAATGGCATAGTCCAATGGTGTATTAGTAAAATGTTGATTATAAAAAGCTACCTCTTTGTGCATAGGAATGTAAAACTCAGTACCAAGACCATTAGGGCCTTTCAAAGCAAATATCTCATTATTATTACTATTTGCCACTTCATAATAAGCCGAAACGGGATTGCTGGCTTCAATAAACAACCCAGTTGACAATATAGTGTTTGTGGGCTTTGTCTCTAGCACTCCTCTAAATGCAGTTAGATCGACTCTGCTCGACTCAAACGCAAGTAAACTTACCGTTATTGGGGTAAAACCAGCATTCGCGGGTTGAGATATGGTAACTACAGCCGGCTGATCCGACGCTGTTATCATAAGGTATAAAGGGAAATCAGGAGGATTATGATAATCTGTAACATTTGGAGGAGCAAACCAGAACTCCGTTCCAAGCTGTGCATTAGAAACATACCCAAAAAACAACAATAATGCAGAAAGTAATATTTTTTTCATAACCCTTGATTTTACACATTATTGTTTTACGCTTAACATTTTTTAAAGTTTCAAAATTAGAAACACATTAGATTTGTTTTGTGAAAAAGTTTCCCGATATAAAAAAAATATATACTTTTGAAAAAACTTAAAAAGAAACACAATGAAAAAAATCTTTACCACTGTTCTTTCTATGTTGATGATCACCTTTGTTTTTGGACAATGGAATCATAGTCAGCAAAAAAAATCCTTTACCATTAAGCCTGTAAATGGAGACTTCCAGCAAGCTTACAGCACAAAACAAGACTCTAAAGCTCCCTTAGACACTATCTGGTATGATGATTTTTCAGATAGTCTTGCTACGATGACCAACTACACCTTCCACGACAGTACTGGAAATAACTTCAACTGGGCTTGGGCAAACACCGGACCCGATGGAGCTTATACTGCGCCCAGCGAAATTATTCACTCTACCACCTACACCAATGGATACATGCTTTTAAACGCTGACGGATTTAATACTGTAGGCGGACCTACCGGAACAACCATGGTTGCCAGTCCTGTTGACATGAAAGCTTGGTTTATGACTCCAGCTATTGATTGTTCAGGAAAATCATCTGTTGTTTTAAGACTTCAGCATAAATTCCGTTTTTGCTGTGACAATGACACCAAAATTCAAGTTTTAGTTAGCAACGATGGAACTACCTGGACTACATATGATATTCGTAATGATGTAAAATCAAATACTGCCTCTGCTCCAGATCCTATGATTGCAGAATTCAATATCACTCCAGTTGCTGCAAATCAATCAACTGTTTTTATTAAAGTATATTTTGGTCTTTCCAGTCATTATTTCATGTGTGCCGATGACATTCTTTTATACGAAGCTGCTACCAACGATATCCGCCTCGACAAAGCGATGCCAAAATTCTTCTATACCAACGATTTTCCCCGTTATTACAAAATCCCCAAATTAACATTGCAGTGTCAGGATGCCAATGGTCTTTTATTAACAGCAAAATTACACAACATGGGTGCTGCCATTGAGACACCTGCAATGAATATGAGACTTCGTAATCTTTCTATGAATAATGAAATTCAGTTTGAAGATAACGTTGCTTCATTAACAAGTGGACTTACTACTATGGATCCCGGCGCAATTGATACAATCGTAAGTGAAAGTACTTTCTATCCTGATTATAAAGGAAACTACAGATTTATTTATGAAATAACTGGTTCAGGCACCGACAATACTCCTTTAAACAATATCGATTCTTCACAAACTTTTGAAGTAACTGATACAGCATTAACTATATATAAAACTATTGTTACAACCAAAGGCACTGCTGTTTCAGGTTATAGAGCCAGTGATGCTGCTTTTGATGGTGATGCTGCAGCTCAATACATTTATCTACCCTGTGCTGATACCGTTAATTCCATTTCTTTCTACCCCATCCGTAAAACCGGATATCTATCCGATTACCC
>PHDH01000210.1 GCA_002840935.1 Bacteroidetes bacterium HGW-Bacteroidetes-21
AAAAACCTTCAATAAATCTTGGATGCGTTGAAGAATGGGGACTTAAGAAAATTGCTTAGGTCGAACTCACGTTAATTAATAATGTTACTCACCAGGATATCGATAATGGTTATTCCTTTTCAGTTTATCCGGGGGTAGGGTGCTTTTTATCCAGTCAATTTGTTCTTGGAGCTACATTGTCAGGGAATTTATATGGTAGTCAGGTTATCCATTTTTATGAGAATGGTGAAATATCTTCAATATATAAAGGTAAAGGAAAAACTTTAGGTTTGATTCCCTATATTCGCTACTATTTGCCCGTAAAGAGTTTTAAACATAAGTTTTATGGGCAGCTTGGACTAGGTGCCTCATTAAGCTCCCTTAGACGTGACGGTCCTATAACCTACAATGTAAATCGTGAGATTCAAAGTGAGTACAATGGGCTTTCTTCAAATAAAGTCTTTTCAGGTGAGGCCTTGTTGGGATATCATTACATGATTAGTGAAGGTGTTGCGTTAAATACATCTATAGGTTATAAGTACAGCCAAAGTTCAATAAAAGATAACGGTAGCTATACTGAAGGGGGTGTTACAATAGATTACGAGGAATACGTATATAACCAGATGAAGACCAATTTGGTTTGGAAGCTAGGTTTTTTATTTATTCTCCACTAGTTGTTTTCATTAGTTATATACACCATATCCATGTATTTACTATAAACTCATTCTTGATTTTGTAAAAAGATTGAATATCATATATATAATAAATGAATATGCAATTGCAATTATATCTTATTGAGCATAGGCTTTTCCAAAATATTATAACTTTTTAGAAAATCCGATCAAATATGTCTGAATAAAATTATTTTTTTCTCCTATTTCAGAATATTTTTTACTATTTTTAGTTAATATTATTATAGCAAATACAGATAAATATGAATAAGAAAAAATTAGTATTATTTGTTCCTGCCTTTGTATTACTGTTTTCATTAACTTATTGCAGTAAAAAATCGCAGGTTTTCAATCAGGTTAGATTACCTGGATTTGATAACATTGATGTTGAATATAATAAATTTGTTGTGGATGCTGGCTCTTCCACAACCTTAAAAATACCGGGAGGTACAAATATTGTTATTCCAAGTAATGCTTTTGTCGATGAAAATGGAAATCCTGTAACCGGTGATGTCGACATTTCATATAGAGAATTTCAAGATGCTGCAGATATTATAATATCAGGAATGCCTATGAGTTATGATAGTGCTGGAAAAGTTAATTCTTTTGAGACAGCTGGAATGTTTGAAATAAACGGCTTTAAAGATGGCAAACCGATATTTGTTGCAAAGGATAAATCGCTGCAAGTGAATTTCGCTTCTAACACCAGTAGTGGTAATTTTAATTTTTATGAATTTGATTCTACCAGTAATAATTGGTCATTTACAACAGGAAATATTGAAACCAGAATAAACCCTGTACGGGATTCTCTCCAAAAGCAAATCGGCAAAGAACCTAACAAACCAATATTACCTCAAATTGTTACCAGTGAAACAAAAGTTCTGGACCTGAATATTAACTTTGATTTATATCCTGAGTTAAAATCTATGGAAGGTCTTATGTGGACATATGCTGGCACAGATTCCAAAAATAATCCCGATAATAACAAATGGATTTACAAAGTTAATTGGTCAAGTATTCAACTTAATCCATTTAACGAAGAAAGTAATCAATATGAGTTGGTTCTTAAGAGTGCAAAAACGGAGTTCCGAACAATTATTACACCCGTACTTTCGCAGCTGCATTTTGATCAATCGAAAAAGAATTTCGATGAAAAAATGAATGCTTATTTACAAGTGAAGAAGGGAATTGAGAATCAAAAAATGCTGGCCGAAAGAGAAAATGAGTTCATGAGATCTTTTTCTGTCTCTGGGTTTGGTTTATATAATTGCGACAGGATATACAGCAGACCTTCGATGATAACGTTGAATGCTGAATTTAAAATTGACGGAAAGGGAATTGATTTTAACACATGTAAAACATTAATTCATGTCTCGGCAAATAGCAAAGCGGTAATCAGATATAATGCCAGCAATATTAAAACATTTGTTATCGATCCACTTGACGATAACTTATTTATTGCGATACTCAACGACAACAAAGTGGCAATGCTTGAAAGGAACGAAGTAAGTAGCCTGAATTTGAAGCGGTTTATAGAAGGAGGTGGCGAAAAATCTGCTATTAATTTTTCCTTTAATCTTAAAACACGTATCGAAAGCATCAAATCCGAAGAAGACATTAGGAAGCTAATCGCTACTATTTAATCGTTTCGATGTTTAAAAGGCTAACATATACCTTGTTGATATATGCATTCGCCCTGCATACATCATTTTCGCAGACAAAGCCTGATGAAATACTGCTTCCTGTAAAAATGAATGGATTATGGGGACTGATTGACACTACAGGTAAAATGATTATTCCTCCAAAGTATAATTTCATTTCCTATGTGCAGTTTGGCAAATTTGTCATTATCGAAAAAAATAAGAAGAAAGGTATATCTGATATCTTTGGGAATGTAATTGTAGAACCTACTTTTGATGAAATATTGATACCAGATACTTTCAGTTATTTCGCTGGTAATTATGAAACGAACAAAGATGGAGAACTCGAGAATACGTCGGAAAGCATAAATGACAGTCTTTTGGATGAAAGAGAGATGCTTTATAATATATATCCTTTTCATGAAAATCTGACTCTTTTCAAAAAATACCCCATTATTCGAAAAAAAACAGAAGCTTTATATACTCCAGAATCTAATGGGCTTATTGGTCTTATAAGTAATAAAAGAGAAATACTGCCTCCGGTATATACCACCATTAATATAAAAGGAGGATTTCTTTTTGTGCTTCGTGATCAAAAATGGGGATGCGCTGATATGAATGGGAATTTGCTACTTGAGAATAAATACGACAATATTTATAATCTTGAAAAGTTTCTGGTAGTAATTAAAAAAAATAATGCAGCTCTATTCAGCTCAGTAAAAAAAGACTTTATTACCGATTTTATATATGATGGATTTTATTCTAATTATTTTATGAATAATTTTATCATATATTCAATGATTGACAGCAAGATAGGTGCAATAGATTCTAGCGGAAAAACAATTTTTAATGTAGACTATAATTCAATTTCTCCTGTATTGGATGCAAATAGTAGGATAAGTTATTACATAATTAATAAGGATAGTTTATTCGGAATTACAAATAAAGAAGGTCGTCAGATAATCCCTTTGGAATACGATTTCATTGCCGGATACGAGGATAATCTTTTTAAAATATGTAAAAACGACTTATGTGGTGTTATTAATTCCAGTGGTAAAAGTATTTATCCTGTAAGTGCAAGTAAAATTCAGTTTTTTGACGGGAATATAAAAGTATATGATAATAGCTCGATTATTTTAATAGAAACCAATAGAAATGGAGTAGAAACAAATCGTTTTAGATATGAAAATGTAGGAATAATTAATGTTGCATCTAAAGTAATGGACAGAATTCCAATTTTCACTACCCAAGCAGCAGCCGTCAACAGTACGGTAGATTCTTCAGGCTGGTTTTTAGATAAAGACAAGGAGTTATGGGGGTTGAAAGACGATAAAGATAGCATACGAATAAAACCTATTTATAAAAGGATTTATAATATTCCTCATAGTCCTTACACAATAACTAATCTTCAAGTCAAAACTTATAGCAACGCAAATAAAAATAAGGTTGAAAGAATTGACGAAAAGTTTGGTATAGTTAACAAGTATATATACAGGCAAATAATCGTTTCTAAGTACGATAATATACTATTAGGAGATTATCTTAATTTTACACACAATAACTCGTTTATAGGGATTAAAAGTGGAAAATATCACTTTATTACAGAAGATTACCCTTTAAAAACATTCAGTTATATTGGAGAATTTTCCGAGGGGTATGCTGCAGTAAACAATACAGGAAAGATTATTTTAAACAAAAAAAATCCAAGTTCAGTTTGTCCTGTATACGAACATAATAGAAGATTTCAGAAATCTGTATTAAATAGGATAAGTACATATCTTGAATTTGAATATAGGTTCTCGAACTGGATTGAACTTAAAGGGGGGCAGTGGGGACTAATTGATTCCTATGGATCAATGATAATTCCTTTTGAATACAGATTTTTGTCGGGTGTAAAAAAACAGAATATCATTGCGAAAAATAATTATAACAAATGGGGTGTCATAAATGTTAGAAGGTCTACTGTAGTACCTTTTGAATATGATTTTATCGATTATGCAAAGAATTCTAACGATAGTCTTTTTTTACTTTTAAAAAATAATAACAAATTTGGGGTAATGGATTCTTTAGGTCAGTTATTGACTATGTGCATTTACGATGAAATATTCCCCTTTTCAAACGAATTTGCTAAAGTCAGTGTCAATAAACTCTATGGATATATTGATAATTCAGGGAAAATTGTCATTGAGCCTGAATATTCTCAGGCCAGAAACTTTAAAGAAGAACTGGCTGCTGTTAAGATTAAAACAAAGTGGGGATTTATTGATAAAAAAGGGAACGTAGTTATTAATCCTGAGTTCTCATCCTGTGGCGATTTTTCTGAAGGCCTTGCTTGGGCTAAACTTAAGAAGAAGTACGGTTACATTGATGTTAATGGAAATTTTTCAATCCCTGCTGAATACAATTTTGTCTGGAATTTTTGCGATGGGCGTGCTGTAGTTCAGATGTCTAACAAATTTGGAGTCATAGACAAGCAAAATCAGTTCATAATAAAACCACGAAAAAAAACATTTACTATAGATAAAAACGAGAAAATTATTGTTTGTTCAGGCAGGCGTAGTACAACATTTTATGATCTTGACGGGCAAAAAAAGGGAAAGGTTTTGGGAATATCACAGGGTTTTTCCGAGGGTCTCTGCATGATTAAGAGAAAAGGAAAATACGGCTATTGCGACTCAAAAGGTGATATTCTAATAAAACCAGCTTATAAAATCGTTAAAAAATTTTCAAACGGTATTGCAGCTGTTTCAAATAGAAGTAAATGGGGGTATATTGATAAAAACGGAGAAGTTATTGTCCCTCTTGAATATAAATCAGTTATTCTTTTCGGGGCATCTTTAATTGCAGCTGAAAGCAGGGACTCCACTGTAATATTTAATTTGAAAGGAGATGTAATAGCTAGTTACAAAGATTATAGACCCTATAATCAAAATAAATATTTTGTTTCCCTTTACAATTCGAAGGGCAATACTCTTTTTTTGAATTCAGACTGCAAAGAATTAGCATTAAATGGGATAACTCATATTATTCCGGTAGATACTAACATCTTCTTAAAATGGAGCAAAAACGGGGATAATTTGAAAATATTAGATAAAAATGGCAATCAACAATCTGCTATCAATATGATAAATCCAATTGATAATAATATAAAAACAAAAACGGCAGCATTTCCTAAAAGTATAAGCAACGGGCTTTATTCATATTCAACTTCCCATTATTATTGTCTGGCCGATTGTAAAGGTAAAATGATCATCAAAAATTTTTTTGAAAACATTGAGTATGCCGGGGGAAATATTTTTAGGGTCGAAACCTGTAATAAAATTGGTTACATTACCAGAAGTGGTTCATGGATATGGGAGCCTCAGAGATAACTACATTGAATCGCCAATGGGTGGTTATTTTTATGTGAAAAGCTATCCAGTGGTAAGATTAATATGCATTATATTAATTGGTTGCGAGGTCAATTCTTCTTAGCTAGAAAATGAATTATTTTTTCTAAGCGAGCATCTTTTTTATCGTACCTTTATTAGTTAATATAATAGTTAAAGCTTAAAAGCATCGTTTTGCGAAAAATAGCGTCTAAGTACTATGAAATGCTGGATTCTTTCCATATTATTAATTCTAAGTACCAGAGGATTTGGTCAACTCATGCTTACGTCAGATTCGCAAGAGAATAGTCATTGTAATTCAAATTTTTGTAATTATTCAGGACCCACAGTAATCCTCAATGAAATAATGTTGGCCCCGAGTTCTTTTGACGGTTCATTGTATGGTGATGGTCCGGGTTTTGGTGTCGACAATAACGAAGGAGAATGGATAGAGTTATATAATCGTGATACTTGTCATCCGGTAGATGTTTCCTGCTATATTTTAGGTAATAATTCGGTAGATGTGCTTGATATTGATTATTTTGATTATGGTGGTGCTTATGTATTACCTTCCGGGACAATAATACCTCCGGGTGGATATGTAATTATCCGTGGACCAAATTCACTGTCTGTTCCATCAAATTTATTAGTCCAGAATGGGGGAAATACTATTGAAATAGTTATTTCCAGCAATCGCGTTTGTCTTGATGGAGGAGCTCGTTTTTGGCTGCCTAATGCTGGTGGTTGGCTGGCTTTGTATGATGCAACAGGGACACCGGTTGATGCCATTTCCTGGGCTTCAACTTATAATGCTTGTACTTATTGTAATCCATGTGTCCCGTCGGGAGTAGGTTGTAGTTCAATTACTTCGTTAGATTCTTATGATGATATTCTAACTTCCATAAAGAATTACATCTCAAATTACGATCCGATGTTATTTTTGGGTATGAGTTTTCGGCGTATCCCCGATGGTGGAATATGGGAAGAAGAACCACAGTACCCTACGATGGGATCCTGCAACGAAATTTATTGTAATCATAGTCAGGGGG
>PHDH01000211.1 GCA_002840935.1 Bacteroidetes bacterium HGW-Bacteroidetes-21
TCCAACTCCAACATTAGAACTCCAGAAATAATGATAAGAATTATTATAAAAAGGGGTTCCTCCTGAAACAGAAGCTAAAACATGCCCATTTCCACTACTGTAACAAGACATTTCGTCAATTACAAATTCTACGTTTAACAAGTCAGGTTCTGTTAAAACAACTAACATTGGATTCGTTTTGCATTGATTGGCATCTTTCAGTACTACATTATAATTAACCCCTGCCCATAAATTATTAAATGTACTCTGAATACTAAACATACCCCCATCGTCAATAGAATATTGATACGGTGGAGCACCACCCGAAGCAAAAATCTGAATCGTACCATTATGAAAGCCATGACAACTAATATTCATAATATTTGTAGTAAACGTAAGATTATTTGGAGATGTGACAGTTACAGAGGCTGTAACAGAACAACTCAGACTATCTGTAATGGTTACCGTATACGTACCTGCACACAGTTCAGCCACTGTTACAGCTGTTGTATCCTGATTTGGGGTATCCCATATATAAGTATAGGGTGCAACTCCACCGGAAAAGACACCGACTTGTGCAGACCCGGTACATTCACTACTACAACTGACATCGGTAGATGCCGTTTTTATATACATAGAAGCCGGTTGTGCAATAACGATGGAATCTGTCACTGAGCAACCTGTATTGTTTGTAAGAGTTACAAAATAGGTTCCTACACCTAAACTATCAATTATACTCGTAATCTCACCGTTATTCCACAGATAAGTATAGGGTTGTCCGCTTCCGGCTGCTGACACAGAAAGCACTGCAGTGGTTTCACCATGACAACGAATCGGCGCAAGCATTGTGATGTCTGCCGTTAATGGCAATCCATTCTGAAACTCATATGCTCCCATATCCACACGACAGACTGTCACGCGCGCATTCCCGGCTATATCCAAACCTGATGAAACAAACGACGGGTCTCCGGTATCAACACAAGGCGAATTACTTTGCAGCGACCAATCGGCTGTTGTACCATCATAACTAACACCACTTCCGACACTTGGAGCAACAAATATTGGATCTGCATTGATATTATTCAAATACGTACCTGTATAAAAATTTCCATTTAGTTCAAACGCCGCAGAGCCACCCTGAATATCGCAATAGTAAAAAGCGGGGTCGCTTGTATCGTCAAAAATGTAACCCTGTGGTCCTGTCGTAGAGGCTGTATTCCCATACAATATGCTGCTATAAAAAATTGGATTTTGGCTTCCGTAGCAATATAATCCACCACCATTTATAGCAGCATTATTTGCAATAGTTACTCCTCTAATAATCGGAGGGTCCTGAGATGATCCCAGTCCGAAATAAAGTCCACCTCCACCAACACTCGCAGTATTATTTGAAATGATTGAATTAGAAATTAGAGGCACCGAGCTGCAATCAAAATAAATACCACCGCCATTTTCAGCAGCATTGTTAGAGATAACACATCTTTCAACCTGAGGATTGTTAATACTGCAACAATAAATACCACCCCCATTATGATTTGTCGAATTGTTTGAAATATTGTTATCTGTCAAAAAAACCACTGTACTTCCACCAATTCTGATACCACCTCCTTGCAAATCGGCAAAATTATCATATATACTATTATTGGAAATATGTAAAAACCCATCACAAAAAATTCCTCCTCCCGAACCAGAAATATATTCTGGAGCCGAGTTTTCATAGATTTGGTTATTAGAAATGATTGTAGGTAATGAGACCCATCCTACACTGCAAATCCCAGCACCACCTCCACCTCCAGATACATTATTATGCAAAATTCTGTTATTTGTAATCACGGGATTACTATTATTACTATATATTCCTCCACCTCCATTCTGAGCTACACAATTTTCTATCACAGAATTAGAAATCACGAATTTTGCTACTCCATTTAAATAAATCCCTCCACCCCAATTCTCTGGAGAAGTCCCTGTGGCTTTGCCATACTCAATCCGACAATACGAAATACGCGAAGTATCATTAGTTGCTGGTGTATTATTAAATCGTATGCCTCTCCATCCCACATTAATATCGTTGGTAGTAAAAACAATGGAATCTGTTACTGTTCCTAAGGCTAAAAGCTGTCCCATGACGAGCATTTTGTATGGGCCTTGAAAAACGACCTCGACACCAGGCTCAATAACCAAAGTATTTCCATCCTGAATTTGCACAGAGCCCTGTACTTGATAGGGTGACCCTGCAGCTGTCCATACACCACTTACAAAGCCTCCGGAAACAACCGTTTGGGCAATGAAAAGTTTAGGCATACACAGTAAAAAAGCAATTGCAAGAACAACTTTTTTCATTGCCATATATTTATGTTATTAGAATTATTCGACCACCAACTTGCCTCTGTAGGTCTTTTCAGCTTTCAATTCTACAAAGTAAATACCGGGAAGAAGGTCGCCACGAGAAATGGTAATCTTTGCTGTACCCTTATTATACTCTGTTTGAGCAGAAGTGAATAGATCTGTACGCACCAATTTACCGGTAATATCATAAAGTTGCCACTGACTTCCATCGATGGAGCCTTGAAAATTGTTGATTGTCAAAGTAGCGGATGTTGATATCGGATTAGGATCGACCTGAATATGGCCATAAAAATTAAACATTTCGGCCACAATCCCCATTAAATTATCTTCCATATTAGAAAAAGAACTGCTGTATGGGCCTCCAACTTCTTTAGCAGAAGATGTAGGATAACAAGGACTATCCTTTACTACAGACACCATATAATATTGATTGCCTGTTACATTTAAATCATTATAACTAATATTAATGCCTGGAAGCAACTGATAACTAAGAAGGTTTGAAGGTGATGTCCCACGGAAAATGGCATAGGCAGATGGAAGGAAACGACCACTTTCATCTTTATACTCATTCCATGATAATATAATCGTTGTTTGTAATGCTCCTTGTGCAACCATCAAATTCATTGTTTCGTGAAATGGACTAAGATCAGACTCTATTCCAATAGAATCAACGGCAGAAATTTTATAACGATTGGCATTGGTTTCGGGCGTAGAAGTGACATCCAAATATTCACTCATATTATCAAACGGAACAGTGCCAATCACCTGATAGTTAGCACCAACAGAATATCTGTATACATTATAATAACTTGTTTTCTGACCTAAGATACGCTCCCAAATAATCTTATTTTTCTGTGTCAACGAATCAACTGTAACAAGACAAATTTCCTCACTAACTCTGGAATATTTAATTCTTCCACCATTTCCACAAAGCCATCCACGATAAGGGCTTATAAAGAATAATTTACGTAAATTAATATTTAGCAACACATCAATAATTTCCCAATCCGTTCCAGCATTTTCGGTATATAAAAGAGTACCATTCATGCCCGAAGCCCAACCTATAGTATCGTTAATAAAAAACACACTGGTGAGTATTTCAGAAGTACCTGAAGACTGAATATCCCAGTTTGCTCCAGCATTTGTTGTATGAATTATCATACCACTATTTCCAACAGCAAAGCCTTCCTGATCATTAAGGAAAAACACGCCATTTAAAGTGGCTGTTCCGGGACTGAGAGATGTCCAATTCGCCCCTCCATCACTCGTCTTAATTACACGGCCTATTGAAGATCCTGAATAGCCACAAGCAAAAGCAGTATTGGCATCAATCACAGATATGTCCATAAGATTTGGCAATACAGCACAAGTTTGATCTGTCCATGTTGTTCCACCATTATCAGTACGAAGTATTACATCATTTAAACCAACTGCCCAACCTACCATATCATTAGCAAAGGCCACATCCCATAAAGTTTGTGTAGTTCCCGAAGTTTGAGCAGTCCAAGTTGCTCCTCCATCTGTTGTAATCAATATCGTTCCAACATTTCCCACAGCCCAACCTTTAAGTGTATCAACAAAATAAACACCATTCAAATCGGTTGTGACACCCGATGTTTGTGCTGTCCAGTTTTTTCCGGCATTGATTGTAGTAATAATCTTACCCCCTTCTCCTACAGACCAACCATGATTCAGATCTCCAAAATGTATAGAATGAAGATTTGTTACAGTCCCGGTTGTCTGATTGATCCATGAAGGTTGACCATACATAACCGATGCAAATAAAAAGATAAACAGAAGAGTGTAAAGATTTTTCATACAAAATAATTTTTATCAAAAATATAACATTACAAGGTAAACACAAAATAATAACATTAATAAATATGAACAATATAATTGAATATTGTCCGAATTCTAATAAATGGCAAAGAAATACTTACATTCTTTCAGGCATTGCTATACCCAGCAAGAACATACCTTTTCGTAGTGTTTCAGCAGTCACAACACTTAGATTCACTCGCAACAATTGTTTTTCAGTATCGTTCTCACGCAACACTGGATGATCATGATAAAATTGATTATATGATTTGGCCAGAGCAAAAAGATAATTCGCTACCAAACCCGGATTCATCTCACGAGCAGCCAGATTAATTACATCAGAATACGAGGCCAGCTGGCGAATCAAATCTTTTTCGGTCTCATCAGGACAGACCTGATTTGAGGCCGATTTCAGATGATCAATTCCTGCCTCTGTGGTTTTGCGTAACACCGAATTAATTCTGGCTCGGGCATATTGTATAAAGGGACCGGTATTTCCTTCGAATTCGATGGATTCGCGGGGATCAAACAACATATTCTTTTTGGGATCCACTTTCAGTATGAAATACTTCAATGCGCCCAGTCCTATCATTCTGTGCACGGCACTTTTCTCAGCATCCGGAAACTCGGCCAACTTTCCACTTTCATCAGAAACTTCGCGGGCAGTAAAAATCATTTCAGCCATCAAATCGTCGGCATCTACTACCGTTCCTTCGCGCGATTTCATTTTACCTTCGGGAAGTTCCACCATGCCATATGAAAGATGATGAACGCCTTCCGACCATGTATGACCCAGCTTCGACAACAATTGTTTGAGCACCTGAAAGTGATAATTTTGCTCATTCCCAACGACATAAACCATTTCGTCGGCATTATATTCCTTCTGCCGCATTACTGCCGTTCCCAAATCCTGCGTAATATACACCGAAGTTCCATCACTGCGCAACAACACTTTTTCGTCGAGCCCTTCTGCCGTCAGATCAATACGCACCGACTGATCTGGATAGACTGAAAACACACCCCGACTTACACCTTCATGTACAATTTCTTTTCCCAGCAAATAGGTCTGAGATTCATAATAGGTTTTATCGAAAGATATTCCCAGATTCTTATAAGTCACATCAAAACCATCGTATACCCAACCATTCATTCTCTCCCACAATTCCCGTACTTCGACATCACCTTCTTCCCATTTTTTTAGCATTTCACGGGCTTCCAACATCAAGGAAGCTTTTTTCTCTGCTTCTTCTGCCTTAATCCCCTGACTAATCAAGACCTCAGTTTCTTTCTTCAATTCCTGTGAAAACCTGACATACATATCCCCCACCAGTTTGTCGCCTTTTTTGCCTGTGGATTCGGGCGTGGCTCCATTTCCCCATTTCTGCCAGGCCAGCATAGATTTGCAAATATGTATTCCGCGATCGTTCACCAGATTGACTTTCACCACCTCATGCCCGACTTCTTTAAGCAAGGCACAAACACTATGACCCAACAAGTTATTGCGAATATGGCCTAAGTGCAAAGGCTTATTGGTATTTGGCGAACTATATTCAACAACAAACTTCTTAGTCTGTTTTACGGGAGCAACCATTTGCCCTCCACTTTTCAATAAGTCAGACAACATCTCAAGGTAAATCTGATCGGACAAAGAAATATTTAAAAATCCCTGTATCACTTCGAAAGAAGCCACCAACGCTGACATTTCCTTCATTTTTTCTCCTATCTCAGTAGCCGTTACCTGAGGATTTTTCCGGGTCATTTTTAAAAAAGGAAAAACATTGATGGTGAAATCGCCCTTAAATTCGGGTCTTGTCTTCTGAACATTTACTTGTTCAGGATCGGATTTCTGCTGATATAATGCCTCGAACGCCTCGCAAAACAATTGTATAAGAATATCGGTCATTTATTTTTTTTGACAAAGATACAAATTGATACTTAGGTTAACAAGCAGGTATTTTACGTCTGATTTTCGGAAACGGTCATCACGTATCAATGACTCATGCCTTATTTTTCAGCACATTTAATTCTTCTTCAAAAGAAATTTGCGGATGCTCATTTTGCAACTGATTTACTTCCCGAAAACAGCCTTCTACGAATTTTCTATACGACTCACTTTCGGGAAATAATGGGCGATGCCTAAGCGCATTCAACATACTTTTTATCCTAGCCGACAATTGTATTGATTCGGAGGTCAGCAGCGCCTCTTCAAATCGTTCTATAATATATTCAACCGCCAAATCCGAAGGATGCACCATATCCTCATTATAAAAACGATAATCCCTCAACTCGTCCATCACTAACTCGAAGGCAGGAAAATAATATGAATTTTCGACCTTTTTCAAAAGACTGTTAACAGCACAAAACAAAGTCGATTTACTGACCTGATTCCCAAAAGCACCATCTTTAAAATGTCGGACCGGACTGATTGTAAAGACAACAAAAATGTCTGAATTAACTTTTCTGATAATGTGGGAAGAACTTTATCTGATAGAAAATTTCCTGTGTTATCCAACCCATTTGGGGTTTTGTATAAT
>PHDH01000212.1 GCA_002840935.1 Bacteroidetes bacterium HGW-Bacteroidetes-21
TTGCGGGTGGATTTCCAGAAATTCGGCCATGGGCGGTTATAAGGCATAAATAGAAAGCATTGTACCTTATCTTTCAGACTGCTTTTTAGCGACTTTGTCGGAGGATGAAATTCGGTCGGGGATTTCCGAGATTTTTAAAACAGCTTTGATTGCTGGTGGTAGTTTGTGGAAAGATGTTTCTCTTAAGGGAGGTATGTGTGTGGATGAAGGGGTAATATTGGACATTATTAAAAACAAAGCCAAAATTGTTAACCGTGATTATTTTGATGCGGGAGAACGACATATTTTAAACTTGGGTCATACGATTGGACATGCCATTGAATCTTGCAGTTTTAATAGAAGATCAGCTTGTATAAGCCATGGAGATGCTGTTGCAGCAGGACTGATTTGTGAGTTGTATCTTTCTGTTGAATTATTGGGATTTCCCAAAAAAGAAGCAGAAGAAAGTATTGCTTTTATTCGACACCTTTTTAGCCCGGTTGCTGATTCCTGTTTTCATTATGCGTCTTTACTGCCGTTTTTATTGCAGGACAAGAAGAATAAAAAAGGAGAGCTTATTTTTTCCTTGCTTAAATCACCTGGGGAACCGGTGTTAAATGTTAAATGCGATGAGAAGCAGATCAAGGAATCGTTAAAATATTATCAAAAAGTATATAAAAAGAAAGCGGAATAAATTCCGCTTTCTTTTTATGTGATTATTCGACTTCGTCTATACTTCCTTTTTGCTTGATTGTTTCTGGGATTTCTGCCATAAGTTCCATTTCAACCATAAGGAACTTTTTAGGTATGGTTTGACCTTCTACAACATGAATCTTCAATATTTTACCGTCAAAAGGAACGGTGATATTGTTTTTCATCTTCATAGCTTCCAGAGTAAGTAACCGGCCTCCTTCTTTCACTATTTCACCTTCGGTAACGAAGATTTTGACAATAGTACCGGGAATAAAGCTGTAAATCAAACTATCGTTAGGAAATTTATAGGGAACTCTTTTTTCGAATTTTTGAGTAAGTGTCGTTTTGTATTTTACATCGTCAATAATAAAGACTTTGTAATCTTTAGATTCGTTCTTTTTTTCCATAATTCAGATGTTAAAATGGAGGAATACCATGTTTTTTCTTGGGAATGGAGCTGGATTTTTCTTTAGAAACTTCGATGGCGTGAACCAAAAGTTTACGTGTTTCTTTAGGCTCAATAACCGAGTCGATATATCCTTTAGCTGCGGCAACATAAGGGTTAGCAAACTTCTCTTTATATTCTTTTACTTTTTGTTTACGCATCTTATCAGAATCTTCGGCTTCCATAATTTCTTTACGGAAAATAATGTTGGCAGCACCTTCGGGACCCATTACAGCAATTTCAGCTCCTGGCCAAGCAAATACAAAGTCGGCGCGTAAATGGCGTGAACCCATGGCAATATAACCTCCACCATAAGCTTTGCGGATAATCAACGTGACCTTAGGAACGGTTGCTTCACTGTATGCATAGAGCAATTTAGCCCCGTGACGAATTACACCGGCATGTTCCTGATCAACGCCTGGAAGATACCCCGGAAGGTCAACCAAAGTGACAATAGGTATATTAAATGAATCACAGAAACGAATAAAGCGGGCTGCTTTATCAGACGAGTCAACGTCGAGTACTCCTGCCAGGTAAATAGGTTGGTTGCATACGAATCCGGTTGTATCTCCATTAATACGAGCAAATCCAATGACTACATTTTGTGCCCAATGTTCCTGAATTTCGAAGAAATCACTGTCATCAACGATAGCACGAATCACATTTCTTACATCGTAAGGAAGTTTGGGATCGCCGGGTACAATTTTTTCAATATTATAGATGGATTTGGGTTCTTTGGGTTTGAATGCCAGAGCTTTCCGACTGTTGTTCCAAGGGATGAAAGTTACCAGTTTTTTAATTTGTTCAAAGCACTCCATTTCACTGTTGGCAAAGAAATGAGCGTTACCAGTGATTTCGGAATGTACTCGGGCTCCACCGAGATCTTCCATCGAAATTTCTTCTCCCAGAACGGTTTTAATAACTTCTGGTCCGGTAATGAACATCTTTGAAATGCCGTCTACAACAAATACAAAGTCAGTCAATGCAGGCGAATAAACAGCACCACCGGCACATGGACCCAAAATGACGGAAATCTGAGGAATTACGCCCGAGTTCAACGTGTTCCTGTAGAAAATTTCGCCATAACCGGCCAAAGAGTTAACTCCTTCCTGAATACGGGCACCTCCTGAATCGTTGATTCCAATCAAAGGAACCCGAAGCTTCAGGGCATGATCCATAATTTTAGTGATTTTGCGGGCATGCATAAATCCCAGCGATCCTCCTGCAACGGTAAAATCCTGAGCAAAAATGCAAATGGGAGCTCCAAAAATAGTTCCTGTTCCGATGATTACACCGTCACCATGAAAAACTTTGTCTGCCATATCAAATTCGCGGGAATCATGCTCAACAAACAGATCATATTCGTGAAAACTTTCCTTGTCCAGAAGTGCAAGTATGCGCTCTCTGGCAGTCATTTTTCCCATTTTCTGCTGTTTTTCTATCGCTTTTTCTCCGCCACCCTGTTGGGCCTGTTCTCTTCTTCTTAAAAGTTCAAGTGTTTTTCTTTTTAAAGACATAACTCATTAATTTAGTTATATTTACAAGTTTATTTTTAGCATTTCTCTTCACAGATTTAGCCAAATTAAAGGGCAAATGTATAAAATAAAATATCTATAAAGGATATATTATTGACTTATAATATGACGAAAAACCGGAGTTTAATTTTGTAACAAATTGATAGTATTTTTTATGAATGGTTGATAAGTTTTACATTCTCAACCCCGAGAAAGGAGTTTGACTACTTTGGGGTAAGTCTATAAAGGAATATCCCAATAATAGTATATACAATATTGGGTAACCACACGCCCACTATGGCAGGTAACGATCCGCTAATGGCAAAATTAGTCGACATCTGTAAAATAAGAATATAAGAAAAACTAAGTGCCAGCCCCAGTCCGATATGCATTCCCGTTCCACCTCTCACTTTTCTGGAAGAGACACAGATTCCGATAAGTGCAAGAATGAAAATTGAAAAAGGATTAGATACTCTTAAATATTGCTGAATTCGGTATTTTTCAATGTTTGGTGATCCTCTTATTTCCTGTTCTTTAATGTATTCTGAAAGTTCAAAATAATTCATAGCTTCCAGTAACTCCATTCTTTCTTTGAAATCGGAAGGTTTAATTTGCAATGTCGTGTCGAGGTCATTTCCTTTGATAATATCTTCATGATCTGGATAAATGTTCCTGATGTAATAACTTTTAATGGTCCATTTTCCTTTGGTACTGTCCCATTGTATCATATCCGACATCAATTTTGAAACAAGACTGTCGTTGCGAATTTTCTCTAAAGTAAAGCGATATCCTATATCAAATTCGGTGGAATATGATTCCATATAGAGGAGCATACCCGGTTCCAGTTGTTTGTGAATATTGCGTTCGGTATTGCTCGTTTTATTCCAGATATATGCCTTTTTGAAAGCAAAAAGCCCTTTATTGGCATTAGGAATAAAATAGTTGGACATGAAGAGAGAAAAAATGGCAATAATCAGGGAGGAAATGAAATAGGGAAACAGAAATCGTCTAAAACTAATACCACTGCTTAAAATGGCTATGATTTCTGTTTTTTGGGCCATTTTTGAGGTAAAGAATATAACGGCGATGAAAACAAACAGGGGAGTGAATAGGTTAGCAAAATAGGGTATAAAATTCAGGTAATAACCGGTGACAATTTGCCAGAAAGTAGCATCACTCTCCATAAAATCATCAATTTGTTCGGCAATATCGAAAACAATGGCAATACTTAAAATAAGTATAATAGAAAAGACAAAAGTCCCCAGAAACTTTTTAATAATGTATATGTCCAGTCGCTTGAGTCCGAATTTGCTCATAGTCTTTTTCCCAGTTTAGGCAGTATCTCGGTTTTCCAGTTTTCGAAATCGCCAGACAGAATTTTTTCGCGGGCGGTTCCTGCCAAGTGAACGTAAAAAGCAATATTATGAATACTGGCCAGTTGTGGACCCAACATTTCACCACTGATAAACAAATGCCGTAAATATGCTTTGGAGTAGTGGGTATCTGTCCAGGATGTTCCCTGTGCATCAATTGGGTCGAAGCAATTTTTCCACTTCTCGTTGCGGATATTAATAATGCCTTCGGATGTGAAAAGCATGCCGTTTCGACCATTGCGGGTGGGCATTACACAGTCGAACATGTCAACCCCCAGTGCGATAGATTCAATGATGTTCGTTGGTGTTCCTACGCCCATAAGATAACGTGGGCGATCTACGGGTAATATGCCAGTGACCAGTTCGGTAATCCGGTACATGTCTTCTACAGGTTCCCCAACAGAAAGTCCTCCGATAGCATATCCTACAGCTGGAAACTGACAGACAAAACGGGCTGATTCTGTACGTAGATCATCGAAAACACTTCCCTGAACTATAGGGAAATAGGCCTGCTTGTGGCCGTATAGTGGCTGGGTTTTATCATAATGTGTGAAGCCCCTTTCCAACCATTTGTGCGTCATTTTTAATGATTTCGAGGCATAGGCTTTGTCGCAGGGCCAAGGGGTACATTCGTCCAGCGCCATCATAATGTCGCTGCCAATTATTCTTTGTGTCTCAACCACATTTTCGGGTGTAAACAGGTGGTAGGAACCGTCAATATGTGAGCGGAATGTAACTCCTTCAGTAGAAAATTTACGGTTGGCTGAAAGGGAAAAGACCTGATATCCACCACTGTCTGTCAGCACGGGTTTTTCCCAACCCATAAAGCGATGCAATCCGCCGGCTGCTGATAAAACTTCGGTGCCGGGACGCAAATACAGATGATAGGTGTTCGAGAGCATGATGTGCGCCTTGGTCTGCTCGTACATGTCTTTTACATGGACACCCTTGACAGATCCTGCAGTGCCTACAGGCATAAACACAGGGGTAGGAATATCTCCATGTCCTGTAGACAAAATGCCAGCACGTGCACGGCTATGCTTATCGGTCGTTAATAGATTGAATTTCACGTTGGTTTCTTATAATAATCCTTTGCGTTTCAGTAAGGGGGTAATTTCGGGTTCGCGGCCTCTGAAATTCTTGTACAAAGTCATAGGGGGAGCCGAATAACCTTTTGAAAGTACATTGTTTTTAAATGAGTCGGCAGTTGTTTTATCGAAAATACCTTTTTCTTTAAAAGCATCATAAGCATCAGCATCCAATACCTCAGCCCATAAGTAGCTATAATAGCCAGAAGAGTATCCTCCACCGAAAATATGTTGAAAGTATGTACTGCGATAGCGTGATACAATTTCGGGAATAAGTCCGATATTACCTAAAACCTTTGTTTCAAAAGCAAGGACGTCTTTTATGGTATCGGTTGTCAGTGTATGCCAGTTCATATCAAGTATAGCGGCTGCAAGATATTCGACCGTGGCAAAACCTTGATTGAAATGTTCTGTAGCTGACATTTTTTGTATCAGTTCGTCGGGAATTACTTCTCCGGTCAGATAATGTTTTGCATATGATTTAAGGACTTCTGGTTCGCCAGCCCAGTTTTCTAAAACCTGCGATGGGAGTTCAACAAAATCGCGGGCGACAGAAGTACCAGAGGTAGTGTAGTAGTTGCACTGTGATAACATGCCATGCAAAGCGTGTCCAAATTCATGGAAAAAAGTTGTGACTTCATCCCAGGTTAAAAGGGAAGGCGCTGTCTCGGTGGGACGTGTAAAATTGCAGTTGAGTGTGTCAATAGGACATACTCTTTTTCCGTCTTTCATATATTGACTTCTGTATTCACTCATCCAGGCACCGCCTCTTTTACTGGCACGTGGGAAATAGTCGAGGTATAAAACGGCGACAAGACTATCTTTCTCATCAGTAACTTCATATGCTTCAGCGTCGGGGTGATATTTTGGTGCATTTGCCAGTGGTTTGAAAGATAATCCATAGAGTTTATTGGATACATCGAAAATTCCCTGACGTACATTTTCCAGTTTGAAATAGGGTTTTAACATTTCTTCGTCCAGACTATACTTTTCTTTGCGAACTTTTTCGGTATAATAACGCCAGTCAGCTGCTGTTAATGGGGTGTTGATACCATCTGCTTTCATCATTTTCTGATAAGTTTCCTTTTCTTTGATAGCATTGGGTAAGGCAGCAGTCCATATCTGATTCAGAAGTTTCATTACGTTGTCAGCATTCACTGCCATATTTTCTTCCAGTACATAAGCAGCGTGACTTGGATATCCGAGTAGGTTGGCTTTTTTTAAACGAAGGCTGATTAATTTTTTAATAACTTCTTTATTGTCGTATTCATTGTTGTTATTGCCTTTGTTGATGTAAGCTTTTTGAATTTCAGCTCTGAGTTCGGGTACGGAAGAATATTGTAAAAACGGAATAACACTGGGATTTTGCAACGTGAAAATCCATTTGCCTTCCATCCCTTTTTCTTTGGCAGTCATTGCTGCAGCTTCTATAACTGATTCAGGCAGTCCGGCCAGATTCTCTTTTTTGTCGATGACCAATTGATACTGATTAATTTCAGCTAAAAGATTGTCGCCGAATTTTAAACCAAGTACAGACAATTCTTCATTCGTTTTTTTTAGTTCTTCTTTTTGCTTTTCATTAAG
>PHDH01000213.1 GCA_002840935.1 Bacteroidetes bacterium HGW-Bacteroidetes-21
CAACAAACAAACGCAACTGCATGAATAAGTTGTACCTTGACATAAAAGTGATACCTTTGCAGTATGCGTCTGTTTGCGACCGTTAACTATCCCTCTCCCCCTACAAAAACCTCACTGCCTTATAACTGCCCTTATATGCCTTGTGTTTTGAGCCTTTCTGAATGAGTCTGAAGGTCACTGGGTCTTTGGTGGTTTCGAGTTCTTTAATTTCGTCCTTATATTTTTTCAGGTTTTCGTAGATATCTTCGAGGTAGGGGTTAGGTATTACATAATAAAAATGTTCGTCGATGATGTCCATGCCCTTTTTCACCATTTGGCGGGCCGTTTCGAAGTTGCGTTTGTCGCATTCGTCCTGAGCTTTGCTTAGGTATTCGGAGCTCAGCATGAGAGTATAACCCATATGGGCATCGGCTTGTATGCCTTCGGCAATGAGTTTTTTGTTGGCCGTTGCCGTAACTACCGACGATTTTTCGTCAGTCATAAGTTGATCTCCTTCAATCACGTTCATGTAAGTCAGTTTGGTTCTGAAATCCATCTCGCTGCCGGGAATGTTTTTGGCTCTGAATTTAATAAGTATGGGCTTTTGCTGTTCGGCGTAAAAATCGGTGAGTTTAATACGGATTTTGTTGCCATTTTGCGTGTAGGGATATTGAAATACTTTGTCGAAATAGACCATATCCTGAGGGAAAGTAATCTCGAGTATTACGTTTTTAGCCACCAACGATTTCATGTCGAGGAATTCTCGTTCGAATATTTCGGGCATTTTTTCAGGGTTGTCTATAAAATGGTAATTACCGCCTCCTTCGATGGATATTTTGGTCATCAGTTCTTCGTTGTAATCAGAGCCCACTCCGACTGTGCTAATGGTAACGCTGTTTTCCTGATAGTAATTGCGCGAAATGGCTGTAATTTCTTCGGGCTTGATAATACCAGTGTTCGCCAGTCCGTCGCTTAGCAAAATTACCCGGTGTATACTTTTGTTGCCGCTAATTTTATCGCGACTGCTTTTCACATAATCCAGTCCCTTTTGCATGCCGCCACATAAGTCGGTGGACCCGCCGGAGCTTATTTCCTGCACTTTTTTGTGTATCTTTTCTTTGTCCTTTACCACGGTAGGTTCGAGTACAGTTTCGATTTTATCGTCGTATTGCACAATAGAGACGTAGTCGTTGTCGCCCATCATGTCGATGGCAAAATCCACCGCTTTTTTGGCGTAATTGAGTTTGTCGCCAGACATAGAACCACTGCGGTCTATGACGAATGAAATATTCATCGAAGGATTTTCTATGTTATCAGCAGGAGTATATTTTTGTCCCTGTAGGAAAATGTAATAATAGATTTCCTTATCGTTACTTTCCGAATCGTAAAAGGTGTTGGTGGGTCCTGCTGTAAAATACAGGCTTTTACCTGCTTCGGGCTGACGGTCTTTTAATGGAGTGTAGCTTTTTCGGTCTTTCAGGGGTTTGGGTTTTCTTTCGGGACTGTAATAAATGTCATCGGGTTGAGCCAGGGTAAAACCATAGATAAAGAGACTGCATGTGAATACAAGAAATGATTTCATAAATGTTTATTTGATTAAATATATGATAGATAACGATGTTGATTTACGAATATTGTTTATTGAAAAATATTTGCGCTAGAAATGTATAAAGCATGAGATTTTTATTTTACCGTCATGCCGGACGGAGCTTGACTTACTTAAATTCTTGGAAATACTTATAATATGTAGATCCGGTATCTAAATATAACCTCGGACTTTAATACTTAGATTCCGGATATTCAAAAACTCATTGAAAACTCAACGGTGGTCTTGAATTCCGAATGACGCTTTCTTTTTTTGCCATAGATTACATAGATTACACAGATTGCACAGAAAATAGAAATGCAATTTAGGTTGTCATTGTTGTCGCCCCTCAGCGTCATCCGATTCCGAGGCTTCAGAACTAGGATCCGGACAAGCTAGCCGGACTTTAATTATATGAATACATAATGCGCAATCCGTTATCTAGTCGGGTATTTCCCCCCTCTTTGCAACGCAGAGAGGGGTCGGGGGTGAGTCTATAAACGAGATTCCCGAATGACGTCTTCTTTTATTTCGCTGCAATTTCCAAACCGGCGTCAATCCATTGGAACAAGTCGGAGGAGAAAACACCTTTTCTGGTAAGACTACGTTTATGGCCGAGCCTAACGATAACAATGTTTTTATCGGGTATCATAATAATGTATTGACCACCCAGTCCTACGGCCATATTTATTTTCATGTCTTTGTGCTGAGTTGTCCACCATTGGTAACCGTAAAAGTTCACGGGATCGCCATTTCGGTCGTTGATATTGGCTGCCGGGGTTAAACTACGGGTGATGTAATCGGCAGGTATCAGTTGCTTGCCTTTCCAGTTGCCGTTATGTAATACCATGACGCCAATGCGGGCAAAATCGCGGGCTACAGCGTTAAAGCAACAATAAGCTTTCTCAAAACCATCTTTTCTGTCGAGCGACCAAAGGGCAGTATACTCCGCGCCCAAAGGTTTCCATAGTTTTTCGGAGGCATAATCGGCTACTTTTTTACCGGTGGCATTTTCAAGAATAAGTGCCAAAATTTGTGTGTCGATACTCTGATATCTATAGTTAATACCTGGCTGATATTCCTGTTTCAGTTTCCGGATCATCTTTTTCAGATTGCGGCCGTAATAGGCGCGGGTAGTGGGTCCAAAAAGACCGCCATACCCTTCGCGCCAGCGAATGCCGCTACTCATGGTCAGCAGGTCGCGAATGCGAACATCCGATTTGCCATTTTTCTGAAAGCCGGGTATAAACTCGGAGGCCCGTTGGTCGAGGTTCTTGATGTATCCGTCTTCAACAGCAGCGCCTATCAGCAGGCCGATGAATGACTTGGCCATGGAGAAGCTATTGGAAATCACATTGGTATCGGCATCCCAGTATTGCTCAAAAAGGAGCGAATCGTTACGAATGACCAGAAAAGCTGTAGTCTGAATTGCCGTCAGATCATTCAGCATTATTTCGGGGTAAATCGCTTTGTTGTAAGATGCCGATTTGATCCACGGCTGAGGCGTCGAAACAGCAATCTCCCGGTTATGAAAAATCCGGTAATCGTAAATGCCGGCGTACTGATATATTAGTGTCTTAGGCACATGGCAACTTGTCATGCCTAATAAAACTATAGCTAGTATTGAAATGATTCGGTTTTTCATCTAAGGCAGTTGAAACGAAATTATTGGCAAGATACGAAAAACCGTTTAATATAATCTATTCACTTTTTTTTGGCTGTTGGCTATTGGCTTCTGGCTGTTGGCTAACGGCAAAAGGCTAAAAGCTAACAGCCAACATTTCGACTTCTTCTCCTTCGGGAGTATAAGCTTTATTGAGGCAGGATACTGTAAGGCAGGAGTGAACAGGCATGATGGCCAGAATCTGACCTTCTTCAGGCATATCTACATTTTGGGGAAATTCAACTACGCCATGTTCTTGGGATAACGAAACGACATAACAACCGGGAATATATTCGGGTGTTAAACGATCATTTGTAGTCCCTGCCCAACCGAATAGCCTTTTGCCTGATATCTCCACGCTGTCTTTAGAGAAATGGACGGCTCCGCCATAAATAATGGCTTGACGCCGCTCTTTATACACAGCGACAACAGGACAAAGTACAGTCACACCCACTTGTTCTGGAAGGCAGGAGCCAATAAGTGTTTGCATAAAATCGTAAAAGACAAAATTGCCGGGGCGTATTTCGTGGACATCAGAAAAATCTTCAATAATACTGCACGAAGGCGTGTCTCCGACCGAGATTAATGCACCTGGAAAGAGTCTTTTCAGAGGCAGTAATTTTTGAAGACTTTCGTGCCAGAGACTTGTAATTTCTTCTTGATTTCTTGAGCTATATGTGTTGCCAAAATGGGAAAGAAAGCCGTCAAATTTCAGGTTGACATTTGTGGAAATAACATCAATACAGGCTTGTATTTCAGAGTTTTCTGAAGCCGGGATTCCTGAGCGGGGATAACCGGCATCAATTTCAATAAAAATATGAAGCTTTTGAGTTGCCGTTTGCGCAAGATATTCAGCTGCAGTGAGTGACGAAAGAATTAGGCGTAGCCGGATTCTCTTGGAGAGTTCGTTGATTTTATCCAGTTCCCACCGGTTAAAAGGAAAAGCAATGGTGATGTCGTTCCAACCAGCTTGGGCAAAATATTCGGCCATACGCACCGAGGAAACGGTGCAGGCAGTAATACCTTCTTCGCGATACCATTCTGCAATCTTTGCTGAACGATGGGTCTTAAAATGAGGTCTTAATAAAACATTATTCTGGCTGGCTTTGATGGCCATGTTCCGTATGTTTTCCCGACAAATTTCAGGATAAACAATAAGTGTCGGTTCGTGAATCTGAATCACAAATAGAAGTCTATTTTTTCTGTTTTAATATAGTAGCTGGTTGGGGTAAAAACCGATGGATCGTTCAGATATTTCTTCAGATAAGAGCGCAGTTTACAGGACGAATTAAAGGTTTTATCCATCTTGTATCGGTCAAAACCATGAACCCAGAAAGTATCATTTTTCATTCCGAAATTGTAGATAAAATAGCCCGCGTCTTCTGTTTTGGTTAACTCAACGAAGTTGACAATATGGTATCCATTAATTTCACTAATAAATCCCCGGTGAAGTCCCTGAAAAGCATCGGCTTTAACAACAGTGTCGCGCATTACCATTTGTATCAGATATTCGTGTTTGTTAAAACCATAAATCATTAGATAGTGAGGCGATTCGTTATTGATGTTTTTGTTGCTATCGTTGGTTTGTCCCACATACTCCCAGAGTCCGAGATACTCAGGTAAAATCTTCGATTTACTGACGGGTCCCGCGGGTACGGGAGACAAGTATTCGTTACAGGAGGTAAAAAATAGGAGGGCAATAAAAATCAGTGCAAGAGGGGACTTTTTCATCTTGTCATGTTGTTATTCTAAAATCAGCTCTTTATCCTTGGGATATTTTACCGAATAAACCAGTTTAAAGTTTTTTGTTTCGGCTGGTTTCAGGTCGAATTTCCAGGTCACGAACCCATTGTTGGTGTTGTATGTGCCTTTACTGGTTTCGGAGACTTCAATTTCCATATCTTTATCGGTAGAAACAGGTACTTGATCTTCGATGGTAATTTTTACCGGTTGTGATTTTTTGTTTTTCAGTGCATATTCCCAGCCAATGGAGGCTTTTTGATTGATGCCAATGAGTTTTTTGCTGCTGAATTCTTTAGAGCGTGTGCGGGTAATGCTGATACTTTTATCGCGACCCAGGGAGAAATCCATGGTGTCTTTGCTGCTGGCTGCGTTGAGGTATGAATTTCCAACGTAGGTATTTTCGTAATACAGATTAATGTCTCCGTTTAACAGATTGAGGTTTTCCCATCCGGTGACGCGTGCCAGAAGAAAGGCATCCTTATCTATTTTTGGCACCGAATAATATTCGTAGATGGCAGCCAGTTCATTTTTCTGAATCTCAAGCGTAGTTTGTTTTCCGTTACTGCCTATAGTGTAAGGTATGGCCACAGTGTATTCGAAGTTTGTCGGATTTTCGGATTGCTCAACATAACTTGATGCGGTGGTAGGTAAATCGTAGTCAGCTGCAGATTCGCTGGCTATATTCATGGATTCTTTTGCCATAGTAGGTCTTTCTGCCCTTTTCTTATCAGAACTTGTACGGGAATACACTTGGGGTGTGTAATATCTTAAAAACCAGGGGTTGAGCTGTGGTTTGGAATTATTGACCGATGGATTGCCTGTAGAAAGAGTCAGTTTAACTTTTTCCCATGTTTCACCCGACGACTGGTATACATTGGCTTTCAGTGCCAGATCGACTGGTTTCGATAAGTCGGAAACACGCAGGTCGTAAGAAGGAATCCAGCCGGCTGTGTTTACTACATACGAAAGGTCAAAGGTAGCGTTCACAGGTGCTGTGCAATAGGTAGTCACCAGAATTTCTCCACTGGGTTGATTCTTTCTTGCGTTTTCTTCGTTCAACTGTTGGGAGATTTTTTGCTTAGTTTCGTTCAGATCTTTTATTTTTTTGTTTTGGATAGTCTGTTTTGTTTTAATATCTGCAAATCGCGTACGATAATAATCGGCAGCTTCTTTAAGAGCAGTCATTGATAAGCCTGAATTGGCACCAGCTACATTTTTATTGGAAAGTATCAGTGATTCCTCCGAATTATAGACAAAGAGCAAATTGTTTTCTGTTGTTATTTTATCGTTGATTAATTCGAGAGAATCATTCAAACTTTTCATTCTAGGTGTTACTTCCTGTTCTTTGAGATAGTTAATCTGATAAGAGACAGACAGAATAGTGAAATTTCCTTTACCAGAAACCTGAACGCTTTGTGGTACAATCACCGAAGGTAAATTTTTAAATACAATTTCGGAGTTTCCGGTAGGCAACGAAGCTTTACCCGATCTGTTCACCTGGGCGCCGTTCAGAAAAACTGTAACGTCTGAAATATCCGTATTGACAGTTTTTGATGCGTTTTGTGCAAAAGACGAATAGGTTATAAAAAGACTGATAATGAAAATGATATACTTTTTCATAGCTTGAATTTAGATTAGTGATTTACAAAGATAAAATAAAAACGCGAAACATGAATATATTC
>PHDH01000214.1 GCA_002840935.1 Bacteroidetes bacterium HGW-Bacteroidetes-21
AGCCCAGACCTTGTACAAAACCACCTATCACCTGGCCTTCGTCTATTCTTTTGTTCAACGGTTCGCCGGCATCTTCAATAATGTCGACCCGCAACAATTTTACATGGCCTGTCAAAATATCCACTTCCACTTCGCTCACCGACATACCATAGGTGTAATAATGAAAAGGTTTGCCTACGCCTTTGTCGCGGTCGAACCAGATGTCGGGAGTGCGGTAGTACCCGGCAGCACTCAGGTGGGTTTGTTTGAGATAGGCTCTGGAAGCCAGCTCAGAGAAGTCTATAGCTATTTTGGGATTGCTCTTTAAAAAGACGGTATCGTTTTCGAAAACAATTTTTTTAGCATCAATTTTCGCTTTGGGAAACATTTCTGAAAGAATTTCAGCCGCCGCAGGAATCATTTTTTCTTTCAGTTGATCAACAGCATTTTTGACCGCCATACCATTGAGGTCGGAGCCAGAAGACGCCGCTGTAGCCGAGGTATTGGGAACTTTGGAGGTGTTGGTTGCGGTTACTTTTATTCGGTCTATGCTTACGCCCAATTCAGCTGCAGCCACTTGAAGCATTTTGGTATTCAGCCCTTGTCCCATTTCAATACCGCCATGGTTGACCTGAATACTGCCATCGGCATAAACATGTATGAGCGATCCGGCCTGATTCAGAAAGGAAGTCGTGAACGAAATGCCAAATTTTACGGGGACCAAAGAAATGCCTCTTTTTACAAAGCGATTCTTTTTATTGAAAGTATCTACAGCATTTTTCCGTTTAAAATAATCCGATGATAGGAGTATGTTTTTGGCAATAAAGTCAAGTCGGTTATTCTCAACGACGGCGCCGTAGGGGGCTATGTTTCTTTCCTTGAGACCGTAGAAATTTTTTTCCCTGATTGACTCGGCCTCTGTTTTCAGGAAACGTGCCATGGCGTCTATGGCATTTTCAATGACGGCCATTCCCTGAGGCTGACCAAAACCTCTGAAAGCCACATTGGAAGGGAGGTTGGTTCTCCATGCCTTACCTGTGATACGAATATTGGGGATATAATAGGCATTTTCGGCATGAAACATAGCTCTTTCGAGTATGGCCATGGTGAGATCGCTGGTATGTCCGGCATCAGCGTTAAGAACAACATCGTATGCCTGAATGACGCCATTTTTATCGAAGCCGATTTTCCAGTCGGATAAAAAACGATGTCTTTTGCCCGTAATCATCTGATCCATATGGCGGGTGAGACGAAGTCTTACAGGACGCCGTGTTTTGTTGGCCAGTAGGGCGGCCCAGGCTGCGATATGATTACCAGAGGTTTCTTTTCCCCCAAAAGCGCCGCCAAGTCGACGGGTGTCAACCACCACTTCGTTTTTCGAAATACCCAACACTTCTGCCACAACGGCTTGTGTCTCGGAGGGATGTTGCGTGCTGCTGTATAAAGTCATTTCGCGATCTTCTCCCGGAACAGCTATGCTGATTTGTGTTTCGAGATACCAATGCTCCTGCGCACCCGAACGGAAACTTCCTTGAAGTATATGGTCACATTTTTTAAAAGCTTTATCCGTATTTCCACGTTCAATTTTGCGGGGAGGCTGAAGTATAGCTTTTTTCTCTATGGCTTTTTCTATACTGAGAATTTCGTCTAAAGGGGATATCTCAAGTTTGACTTTTTTGGCAGCATGAAAAGCCTGTTCGAAAGTATTTGCTGCAATAATAGCAATGGTTTGACCTATACATGTCACTTTATCGCTTGCCAAACAGGGCTCGTCATGAAACACAGGTCCCATTTGATTTTCACCAGGAATATCCCGGGCAGTAAGTATGCATTCTACACCTTCCTGTCGAAGTGCTTCTGAAATATCTATGTTTTTAATCTCGCCATGAGCAACGGGACTGGTTACAAGCCATGCCTGTAGTTCGCCTTCTAAAGGCAACATATCGTCAAAATAGACAGAGGTACCCTGAACGTGTTTTATGGCACTGTCGTGAACGGGTTCCTGCTGGCTTATGGTATATTTATGGCTGTGTTTCATACATCCTTAGTTTCGTGGTAAAACTTCATTAAAAGTCCTGCTGCGGCCAGATTTCGGAAATCAGCCCCACTGCGTGCATCGGATAAAGGCTTAAATTCTTTCTCAAGTATCTTCATGGCTTTTATAACGATAGATTCTTCCCATTTTTTGCCCATGAGGAAACGTATGGTTTTTGCAGCGGGAAGGGTAGTAGCAGCCATTCCTCCAAAATAAACCGAGAAATCTTTTACAAGGCCTGTTTTAGACTTGTTGAGTAGGAAAGCGGCACTGACAGTCGAAATGTCCATATCGTGGCGCTTGCTTACTTTGTACATTTTAATGATTTCGTCTTTTTGAGGCAGAGGAATATGGACTTTTGAAATAATTTCATTCTTGCTAAGGGCTGTTGTTCTGTATGATTTTACAAATTCTCTGGCAGGAATTTTTCGTTTACACCGGAGACTGGAAGCTTCAATTTCTGCATTGCCGGCCATGAGCAGAGGCAGGGTGTCGCCAATGGGCGAAGCAGATCCCAGATTGCCTCCCAGAGTGGCCGTATTGCGTATCTGACGGGAAGCAAAAACAGAAAGTATGTCGTATAGGGCAGGGTAGACTTGTTCGCATTGGAGCCGGAGATCTTCCAGACAGAGTCCCGCACCTGCAATAATCGTATTGTCTGATATTTCGAATGTCTGGAGCTCACTGATTGCTGAAATGTCGATAATAAATGGGAGGTTCTCGAAATGTTTACTTTGCCGTAGGGCCGCATCGGTAGATCCATTGACAATAAGTGCTTCGGGATAAAGCGCTCTGAGTTCGAGTAACTCTTTTAGTTCAACAGGCCGGATATATTTTTGTAAAGGATGTTTTATTTCTAAGGTTGTCTTGCAATCATTCACGTTTTGAAGTAATCGGGCTATTTCCGATTCTTTTTTACTGAATGCATCCGTTCTGTTGCCGATAAGCGCTGATTTTGCTGCTTTTCGTATGCTGTCATATCCTGTACAACGACAGAGGTTGCCTGCCAGTGCATTATTGATTTCAAGATGACTGTGTTTGCCTGGTTTGTGGTAAAGGGCAAAAAGGCTCATGGCAAATCCGGGCGTGCAAAAACCACACTGGGTAGCATGTTCGTGAACGATGGCTTTTTGAACCGGGTGTAGTTCTTTAGTATCATTCGTCAGTGGTGACAGCCCGGCTGTAGTTATCAGCATTTTACCATCGAGGGTCGGGAGGAAAAGTATACATGCATTCACCGCTTTGTAAATCAGCGACTGGCCATCAGGAGCCGGTTCGGCTACTACCACAGTACACGCGCCACAATCTCCTTCGGCGCAACCTTCTTTCACTTCTTTGTGATTCTGAGTGTTGCGAAGCCAGTTGAGAACAGTGGTAGAGGGTAATAAATTCTCGTTCCCAAAATTTACTGAAACAGCCTCTCCATTAAATATAAATGTGATGGTGCTTTTAGTCTTTTTCATGCTTCTTGTTTTTTACATCAACCAGTTTGCATAATATAGAAACAGCAATCTCTTCGGGTGTTTCGCAGGCAATAGGAATGCCCATAGGCATGTCGATACTGTTGATTTGTTCTTCACTAAAACCTTCTTCCTCAGACAGCCTTTTTCTTAGGATATCCACTTTCCTTTTGGATCCGATCATGCCCAAGTATTTATGAGGCTTTGTCAAACAGCTGATTACAACATCTGCGTCAAAGTTATGTTGATAGGTACAGCAAATTATGTATGTGTTGTCCGAAAATGTGAGATTTTGAATGGCCGTGATATAGGGAGCCTCAATTTTTTCGATGCATTCATCAGTCCATGAGTTGAAAATGCCCGGTCTGTCGTCAATGACAGTGATTTTAAATCCGGTGATAGTTGCCATTTTCGATAAAGCGCGTCCAATATGTCCTGCCCCAAAAATAATGATATGCGCAGCAGTTACGAGTGTTTCAAAATAGACGGTCATTCTTCCGCCACAATGCATTTCCAGGTCGGTTGACAAATTGTATGTCTTTAAAAGGGTACCTTGGCAATTTAATAAAGATTGTGCGTCTTTAATCGCTTCCGATTCAACCGTACCTCCACCTATGGTGCCATTAATTTTTCCATCGGATAATACGAGCATTTTTGATCCGGCTTTGCGGGGTGTCGATCCTTCAGTCTCAATTACAATGCATAAAACTGCTGGAATATTCTGTTGTTGAATGCTTTCTATTTGTTTAATGACTTCCATGAGGTAAAATTTTCATCGTAAAATTACAAAAAAAAAGTAGTAAACCTGATACATTAAATTTTGGGCATTTCCCCCATCTTTGCGAAGCAGAGAGGGGCCAGTGGTGATGCAAGTGATTTGACAACTTTATAAAAGTTGTCAAATCTAATGTCAAATCTAAAGACCATTAAACATAACGTCTAACTTGAATATGTAAATTCCCGATATGTTTTTCATAGGCATTCTTCCAAGTGTTTGACTTTATTTTTTTCTTCTTTAAGTTTTTGTATCTTTGATTAAAACATCGAACATGCGTTTATTTTTCATAATAATTTCATTACTCTTTGCAATTCAGGTATCTGCACAGAACCATTGTAAATATGTATCAGAATTTGATAGCCTTACCCGGTTGAGTGAACAGGACCTTTTTTATTTGTCTAAAGTTCCAGTACTGGAAGTAAACCGAACATTATTGAAATCGACTTTGCCCCCAGTGGTTGATAATTCGACCCAGCCTTATTTTCGTCCCATTTGGGCACAATCTGATTACTGTTGCGGGCAGGCTGCCAGTATTTTGTACATGTTTACCTATGAAATGAATCGTTTGCGCGATTTGCCTTCCAATGTAACATCTAATCAGTATCCAACACATTTTGCATGGAACTGGATGAATGGACCTGATAATAACCGTGGTGTAAGTTACATGAACAGTCTGGAATTGCTCAAGTTTACCGGAACCCCGAATGTTACTGACTGGGGCGGAACTCCCGATTTTGGAGGTGGTACCCGGTGGATGTCGGGTTATTCGAAATACTATAATGGGATGCAAAATAAGGTCGATGAATATTATAGCCTTAATGTTGGAACCCCCGATGGTATTATGGTTCTGAAAAACTGGTTGCATAACCATAATGAGAATAGTACTGTTGGCGGTGTTGCCTGTATTTATATTCTCTTTACCAATCCGGCTGAAACGCTACCTGCTGGAACAGCTGAGGCTGGCAAATTAGTCATTACTCAGTGGGGGGCTTCGGCAAATCATGGGATGGTTATTTTAGGTTACAACGATTCTATTCGCTGGGACTATAATAACGACGGGATGTATACTAATAATATCGATATTAATGGGGATGGTGTAGTGGATGTAAAAGATTGGGAAATTGGCGGAGTAAAACTCGTAAATGATTTTGGAACCGGTTGGGCAAATGGCGGATACTGTTATGCTATGTATAAAACGTTGGCCGACAAATTTGGACAGGGAGGGATATGGAATAATGCGGTACATGTTGTAAAACCTAAGCAAACATATGCCCCGCTTTTAACATATAAAGTGATTCTAGAACATAGTTCAAGAAGGGAAATTTCTATTGAGGCAGGTGTTTCTTCTAATCTAACTGATACCATTCCACAGCATACTATCGAAAATACGATAGTGAATTTTCAGGGGGGCGATAAATATATGTTAGGTGGTACTAATCCTTCCGATTTGTCTATGGAATTTGGTGTTGATGTAACACCATTGCTTAATTATATTCAGAGTGGTCAGCCAGCCCGCTTCTTTTTCAGAGTTAGAGAATACGACCGCGATCTTCCCAGTGACGGGCAGGTGACATCATTTTCTATCATGGATTATAGTTCAGGAATTATAGAAACTTCTAACCCGAATACTCCTTTGTCTATTGTAGATAATTCAATAACATCATTATGGATAGATTATACTCCTGTTTTTAACCGTCCCGAAATAGTAGAAGATACTCTGTCGGGAATCACATTGTATGAAAATTTAAATCAGCAATTGACAGCTACCGGAGGTCAGCCTCCCTACAAGTGGAAAATGCGGATGAACTATACCGAACAAGAAACACAAGAATCTTTTCCTAATGTGACTGCCACCCAACTTAATCTGGGAAGTTGGACCAGCGGAAAAGCCGAAGTGCTACTGAATTTTTCTTTCCCTTTTTATAATAAGAGCTACACGAAAATGTATGTTCATACCGATGGTTTTATCACTTTCGAAAGCGAGGATCTCCCCTGGGTATATTTTTACGATGAGGACAAGACAACGTTGATGAAATATTTCAGAGGAATAGCTGTATTTGCTTCTGAAATTGAAATGCTGGGAGGAACCAACGGAACCTGGATGGAGCAATATAGTGATTCTATTGTAATTCGTTGGAATGGTACTGTCCCCGATTATCTGGGGGGCCATTATGAAGTAAATTTTGCAGTTAAACTCCGGTCGGATGGAAGCATTAGTTATTATTATTCAAATTCTGAAACGCATGGATTTCAGTGGGTCGCTGGCGCATCCAATGGAGATTATACCAATTGGCAACACCTGAGTTTTTCAAATTCAACATTTACAATAAACGGAGAAA
>PHDH01000215.1 GCA_002840935.1 Bacteroidetes bacterium HGW-Bacteroidetes-21
CAGCCGTTTCGTGTGCTCCAATGGGATTAAAATATCTAAGTAACATGGCCCTAAATTGCGAATTTGAAACCGAATATTCTCTTATCATTTCCTCCGCAATCTGTTTGGTATTGCCATAAGGCGACATGGCAGGCTTGACGGGACTATCCTCTGTTACAGGCAAAATGTCTGGCTGTCCATAAACTGTGCAAGAGGATGAAAACACCAAAGGATTATTCATATCTTGCAGATTATGAAGAATATTCATCAGCGAAACGAGGTTATTGTGGTAATATTTCAACGGATTTTCTACCGATTCACCTACCGCCTTAAATGCAGCAAAATGGATTACCCCTGAAAGATCTCCATGCTTTGAAAAAAAGTCCTTAGTAATTTTCTCGCAGATCAAATCGAAACAATGAAATTCTGGTCTTATTCCCGTTATTTTTTCAATGCCATCCAGAACTTTAACATCCGAATTCGATAAATTATCAATGATAATAACCTCGTAACCAGCAGCTATCAGTTCGACACAGGTGTGCGAACCAATATAACCCATTCCTCCAGTAACAAGGATTTTTTTCTTCATATTAGAGACTCCAGTAAGTAAGTTCTTTAATCTTATTGCGATAAATTCCTTTTACGTCTACAACAAGTCCTTTATCTGTCAGCATATTTTTAAAGTAACTTTCGTCCAATTGAAGATATTGTTTGTGATTGACAGCTACAATGATGGCATCATATTTTCCGCTTGGCGCATTTGGAGTTAAACCAAAACCATATTCGTGTTTTAATTCTACTGTATCAGCATGAGGATCGACTACATCTGTATTGATTCCATAGCTTTTCAGCTCACTTACCACATCGGCTACGCGAGAATTGCGCAAGTCGCTGACATCTTCTTTAAAAGTAATCCCCATCACCAAAACACGCGAAGTAGAAATATTTTTACCCGCTGCAATCAGTTTTTTAACGGTCTGTTTGGCGACATAAAAGCCCATACTGTCATTTACAAAACGACCCGAGTTAATAATCTGTGCATGATAACGGAATTCTTTGGCTTTGTATGTCAGATAATAAGGATCTACGCCAATACAATGTCCACCTACAAGACCTGGGAAAAAACGCAAAAAATTCCATTTGGTACCTGCAGCTTCGAGTACTTCGTATGTGTTGATTCCCATGCGGTTAAAAATGATGGAAAGTTCGTTCATCAAAGCAATATTTACGTCGCGCTGTGTGTTTTCGATAATCTTGGCAGCTTCGGCAACTTTAATGGTAGAAGCTCTGTGAACTCCTGCTTTTACAACCATTTCGTAAACTTTAGCGACAACTTCGAGTGATTCGGCATCGCAACCGGAAACAACTTTTACAATGGATGTAAGTGTATGTTCTTTATCGCCCGGATTAATACGTTCGGGACTGAAACCAATTTTGAAATCGACACCACATTTAAGGCCCGATAAATCTTCGAGTATGGGGAGACAATCTTCTTCGGTAGCACCAGGATATACGGTTGATTCATACACAACATAATCTCCTTTTTTCAATATTTTTCCTACGGTGCGAGTAGCAGCTAGAAGCGGAGTAAGATCGGGTAAATTATGTGAATCGATGGGGGTTGGAACAGCTACTATATGGAATGTGGCCTGTTTCAAATCTTCGGGATTGGCCGTGAAAAGGATATCGCAACCATTGAAAGCTTCTGAAGGAAGTTCATTACTGGGATCGACATTGTTTTTCATCATTTCAACTCTGTCGGCTTTAATGTCAAAACCCACTACAGAAATTTTCTTTGCAAATTCGAGAGCAATAGGAAGTCCTACGTAACCTAGTCCGATAACCGAAAGTTTAGTCTGTTTGTTCAGTAATTCATTAATCATATTCAAAGTTTTTATTTAGTTAACAAAGGATGATAATCGCCGGTGAGTCCCAGCGGTTTTTCGTTGCGGATACGCCATGCGATATCCACCGAAGGACGACAATCTTTAAGCCCATAGCCTGTTCCGGCCAGAATGTTCTGATAACTTACAGTATGCAGATCGGTAAAGCCTTCGCTGAATTCGAGTTCCTTGCCGGCAATATTGATACTGCGGTAGGTTCGCTGACCTTTTTCTTTAATCTTCTGAGGCAAATCATTCTCGTCGATACTCAGGAACCAGCGGATACGGGCTTTTTCGAGTTCCATATAGCCCGACGCTTTATTGTTGTCAGAAACATGCACTTTAATGCTTTTTACATCGCCGAAAATCCACGAAAGCATGTCGAAAAAATGTATCCCGATGTTGGTGGCTATGCCTCCGCTTTTTTGCACATCTCCTTTCCAAGAATAATGATACCAACTGCCACGACTGGTGATATAAGCCAGATCAATATCGTAAATTTTGTCGCCGGCTTTTTCCACTTCTTCTTTCAGTCCAATAATAACGGGGTGATGACGAAGCTGAAGAATATTGTAGACTTTCTGACCGCTTTCTTTTTCCTGCTGAACCAGCGCATCAATGTTCCATGGATTGAGTACGATTGGTTTTTCGCAAATGGCAGTACAGTCGTTGCGTAGCGCAAAGCGAATATGTGAATCGTGAAAATAATTGGGGGAGCAAATGGAAATATAATCGAGTTTATTGCCACTATGACGGAGTTTATCTACATGACGGTCGAAACGCTCAAATTCGCGAAAATAATCGGCTTGGGGAAAATATGAGTCGATAAATCCAACACTGTCGAAGGGATCAAGAAAAGCCGTCAGCGTATTGCCGGTATCTTTAATTGCTTTCACATGACGGGGTGCAATATAGCCTGCAGCGCCAATAAGGGCAAACTTTTTCATGATCAGGATATTTTTTTAACCAAATTATTTTCGAGCTGATATTTGTCGCCGCTTTCGGGACAGACAGCTATGCCCGAGGAATCAAACTGCAGACGATGACCAAATTCACTCATCCAGCCCACATGTTTTGCGGGATTTCCCACTACCAAAGCAAACGCCGGAACGTGTTTGGTGACAACAGCTCCAGCCCCGATAAAAGCAAATTCGCCAATATCGTGACCACAAACAATGGTTGCATTGGCACCAATAGAGGCTCCTTTTTTCACGGTAGTTTTTACATATTGATCGCGCCGTATTACAGCACTGCGGGGATTGACAATATTGGTAAAGACACACGAGGGTCCCAGAAAGACATCGTCTTCGCACACCACTCCGGTATACAGCGACACGTTATTCTGTATTTTGACATTCTTTCCCAGAATGACTCCCGGAGAAATAACCACGTTCTGTCCGATATTACATTTTTCGCCAATAACACAACCCGTCATAATGTGGCTGAAGTGCCATATCTTAGCGCCTTTCCCAATTTCGCAATTTTCATCAATCACTGCCGTGGGGTGGGCAAAATATTCGTTGTTTTCCATGCTTTGCATTTGAAAATAGCTGACAAAAATACCAATCATTCCCTAATAAGACAATAATATATGTCATAATAATTATAAAATGTGGGCTACTCTCTTTCTAACATTTTTAAAAACAATTTTTTCTGCCGAAACCAACACCATAAAACTCCATATACCAAATTCTAAAAAGCTGTTGGTGAGAATCTCAATAATCTTCGTTTTATTTTTTGCTTTTGTCTTTTGCCATGCCGCAGTCAGAACGCCGGAAATGGCAAAAAAAGAATTAGGCAAAGCCAAAGCAGATACTGTGAAAATCAAACTGCTTATAGAAATTGGGGAGATGTACGATTATGTCAATGCAGATTCGGCCATCTTGTATTACAGCAAAGCTCTTGACTTAGGTAAAAAGCGAGGCGACAAAAAGCTGATGGCACAAATGTATAAGTACATCGGTATTGTTAAAGATATTCAGGGACTCGATCAGGAAACGCTAACGTGGTACGCCAAAGCAGAAAAATTGTATGCCGAAATAAAAGACAGCACGGGACTGGCCGGCACCAAATACAATACTGGCAGCAGTTATCTGTCGCTGAATAATTTTCCGGAGGCCATGAAATACTATCAACAGGCGCTCAGGATTTACGAAAGGGTTAGCAATTATCCCGAAAACGACAGAAATGACATTATAGCATACTGTCACCTAAACATGGGTATTGTTTTTGAGTATCAAAAGGATATGGCAAAGGCTGAGGAATATTATTCACAAGCATCCGAATTTTTCTTGAAAGCCAACGATATGTCGGGCTACCTGAGTTCGCTGAACAACCTGGGAGGCATGGTTTTGTATAAAGAGGACTTTAAAAAGGCACTTTCAATATACAAACAGGCCATCGACAGCTGTCTGAAAATAAACGATTTAAATGTGTTATCCAAATGCTATAACAATGCCGGAAACGTGTATTACAATATGGGCGACAATAAAAATGCCCGCATTTTTTACGACAAATCCATCGAAATAAAAAAGCAACGAGGCGATTTTGCCGGTGCTGCCAAATCATTAATCAATATTGGCGCTATTTTTATAAAAACCGGCGAATATAAAACTTCGATTAGTTATAGTGAAGAAGCCATAAAAATTGGCGACTCGCTTAAAAACTACGAAATAATTATGTATGCCAGCGAGACTTTTTCGAAAGCATACGAAGGATTAGGCAACATACCCAAAGCACTGGAATATTATAAAATGTTCAAATCGGCGTCCGACAGTCTTATAAACCAAAGCCGTAACGAAAAGATTGAGGAACTTACCGCCTTGTTTGAAACGGAGAAAAAGCAGTTACAGATAGAGAAACTGGAAAAAAACAAAGCCCTGCAGGAAGAAACCATTGCACGCAAGTCGGCCGAAAATAAACGTCAGCAACAAATGTTGATTTTTGTAATCATCGGCCTCGTTCTGATGATAGCATTCAGTATAATGGTCTACCGTTTTTTCCTGCAAAAGAAGAAAGCCAACCAGCTTCTGTCGATACGAAATGCGGAAATCAATCAGCAAAAAGAAGAAATTGAAGCACAGCGCGACGAAATTGAAGCACAACGCGACCGCATTTCGGAAATCAACCAGGAACTCACCTCCAGTATTCAGTATGCCAGCCGTATACAAATGGCCGTTTTGCCCAAACCCGCCGAAACAGCCGAAATTCTGGGCGACTATTTTCTGCTCTACAAACCCCGCAATGTTGTCAGTGGCGACTTTTACTGGTTTACCCAAATGGACGACATTATTATTGCTGCTGTGGCCGACTGTACCGGACATGGCGTTCCCGGTGCTTTGATGAGCATGATGGGCATTGCTTTTTTGCGTGAAATCGTGAATCACCAGCGCATCGTTAAACCCAAAGACATACTTGAAGAATTAAGAAAAAACATCATTCTGGCTTTGCAACAAAAAGGTATAACCGGCGAACAGAAAGACGGGATGGACTTTGCCATTGTCGCCATCAATAAAAAGACGTCAGTTTGTAGTTTTGCCGGAGCGAATAACTCACTCTACATTATTGAAAATGAGGTTAAGGTCAAGGCTAAGTTTGAGTCCGACCCCTCGACCTCAACCTTAACCGAAATCAAAGGCGACCGCATGCCTATCTCCATCTACAGTAAAATGGGCGATTTTACCGAGAAGGAAATTGTTTTGCAAAACGGCGATCTTCTGTACTTAACCAGCGACGGGTATGCCGATCAGTTTGGTGGACAAAATGGCAAAAAATATCTCTCGGCCCGTTTCCGCGAAAAACTAAACTCCGTTGCCCACCTCGACATGGTTCAGCAACACATCGAAATGGAAAAAGAACTGATGATGTGGCAGGGAAGCTTTAAACAAACGGATGATATTACTTTACTGGGAATACGGTATTCCGGATAAGAAAATAAGGTCTTCCCTTGGAGAAAAAACAAGACATTTGAGGATTTTTCAAGATTAACATTTGTGGTTCGTCCCTGACGAATCACATGTTAAAAACTTAATAAAATCCTGTATGCTAAGACTTTTTACTCCGCAATTATATGTTTTGTATGACTACTAAAAGTTAGCTTTTAGCACAACTGGACTAACTTTTAGCGTTCTAATTCAAAAGGTTTGACAGGAGACGTAAAATGTAAGACAGAGGAAAATAAATACTTTTATCTCAAGCCATTTGAAATATAATCATCAAAATAAATATTTCACTACTTTTGATAAAAATACACATTATGAAATCTAGTATTGTATTTCTTGCCATTCTTTTTTCTTTCGTGACAGTGCGTGGTGCTTATGTCGAAAATGTGCCCAAAACACTCACCCAGCCTGATGGTTCGGTTATTCATTGTTTTGTCACCGGCGATGAATATTACAACTGGGTGCATGATGTAAATAACTATACCATAGTAAGAAACGAAAATACTTTGTACTGGGTTTATGCTGTGAAAGAAAATGATCAGCTTATCGCTTCGGATTACATTGTGGGACAAGCAGATCCGTCGGCACTTGGTATTCCCAGGGGGTTGACCATTTCTGCAAAAGAGATAGAAAAAAGAAGATCGGCCTTTGTTAACGAAATGCACATACAGTCTAAGAAAAACAATGTAAAATCGCTCAAGCAATCGGGTACGATCAACAACATTGTCGTCTTTATCCGCTTCAGCGACGAAACGGAATTCCCCGACCTGACCCATGTTTAC
>PHDH01000216.1 GCA_002840935.1 Bacteroidetes bacterium HGW-Bacteroidetes-21
AAGATCGCTGATAGTATGTCGTGAATTGTTTTGTGAAATTTCGAATGTCTTCACGGCTTTACCTTCGGTAGAATACAAGGTTAAAGTCAATGGCAGTAAATAACTATGAGCGACATTCACATCAATAAAGTTTTCTTTTTCATCAAAATACACATTTAGTTGAGAATAGGCAAGCTCGGGACTTCCCTGGTTCATCGTTCTGAGACTATCGCAAATATAATCGCCCGGATCAAAAACTACCGACTGACAGTATAATGATCCCGTTTGAATACTAAAACTGTTAGAACCGCTTGTGGGGGTTAATTTCACAATACTGTCGGTGCCATTGCTAAGATTGAGTTTCATCTGAACAGGAACGGAAAAGAAAGGAGTATTGGGCGAAGTCCCCGTCACCGACAAAGAAATATCCACCGTATTGGGTGTACCGGGAATGTTTTGCCAGGCCACATCATAAATAGGGAAACCCTGACCATAATACCACTGGTCGAAATAATTTGACAATGAAAGTCCCGTAACATTCTCCATTACATTTTTCATATCTTCTCCAGTGGCGTTAGAATCCCCATAAAGAATGAAATATTGTTTTAAGGCAGCAAAAAATAAAGAATCATTATCAATATAGTAGCGTAACATACGATTAATGGCTCCTCCCTTTTTATAACTAAGGTGATAACTAAAAATTCTACCCTCATTATTTACATCAGCAAAAGGCACATACACACTTCCATTGGGTTCGAGTTTGGCATTACGATAAGTCTCCGAAACCCAGGTGGTCATGCGGGTATTGTCATGAGTTCCTTCATAAAAAAGAAATTCAGAATACGTTGCCCAACCTTCATTTACCCAGATATCCTGCCAATTAGCACAAGTCACATAATCACCAAACCACTGATGAGCAAGTTCGTGTGCAATGACCCAATCCAGAAAAGGTCCAATGGTCGTCATGGTCTGATGTTCCATCGCTCCATTCAGTTTTACCTGACAATGCCCGTATTTTTCCTGCCAGTATGGATATAAGCCAAAAAGATCACTGTATAATTCAATCATACCCGGCGTTCTATCAAGATCGTTTTGAACTGTGGGCAAAGCATTGGGATGATCGTACAAATAATTTTGCACCAAAATACTGTCTGTTATTCCTGCAGGATGAGCATAGAGATTATATTCAGAATAATCGGCCACATTGACTGAAATGAGGTAATAAGCCATAGGGTAACGGGTTTTCCATTCATAACGATTTTTACCAGGAGCAACAGCGGTAACCTGTGTGAGCAAACCATTTGACCCTGCTTTCAGGGAAGTATCCACGGTAATGAAAGTCCATACTGAATCAAGTTTATCCATCACATCCTCTTTACAAGGAAGCCACTCTTTTAAGTGAAATGATTCTGATAAAGAATAGGTTACATTCATGCCATACACATCATCCAGTACATGATACAGACCTCTGTAATTGGTCGGATTAACAGGCTTACCATGGTAATACACCTGCCAGGTAAAAAGCTGCCCAGGATTCAATGCGGTAGAAAAATCCAAAGTAACGACTTCGTTTAGTCGGGTAAACGGAACAACATCATTATCGACGAGTACCGAATCAATAGTAAGATCGGCGATAAGCTGGAAATTCATTGTATCCAGAATTGTACTCCCTGCTTTTGCATGATAGAGAACATTTCCCGATATATCATTAGAAGTGTCAGTTACACTCACATCAATAAATGCAAATAACAAATCATACTGATCGTACCAAGGTAAAGATTTTTGATTATACAACGGTGTTTCTTTGTATGAACTACATTTCCAGTCGTCGGAATTTATCGCTGCGTTTTTCTGTGCAAACAGCCCTGTGTTTATCACCAGGACTGTAAATAGTGTCACAATAAGTGGTTTCATATGGAATTATTTTTATTTTTTTCAAAAAAGAAGCGGTAACCAAAAAACAAGCGAAGTACGCCAAAACTATGTTTCATATAAGAAGACGAAGAATTCTTTAAATCTGTTGTTTCGGATATGCCAGAAATACCAAAATAAGTTTTAGGCGAGTTATATCCCAGAGCAAAACGCGCTTGAAACTTGGCCATATTCTTAGAATTATCAGACTGTACTGCCGTATCTCCTATCAGCGCATAAACATATTTTTGCGCGCCAAATCCAGGTAAAAGCGAAAGAGTAAAATACCAGTTATCCTTCACAAATGTATGCATGTAGCCACCCAAAACTCCTGCACTATAGGCTCCAGCACCCGAGAACCAGGCTGTAGAATCAATTTGAGGGCGAATTACAGTGGGGACTAAATTACTGTCTCCTGCCGTACCAAATATCGACATATAAAAACCAAGAACCCAGGTCCCCTTGCTTTTCTTTTGACGTTCTATCTGGGAAAAAGAAGCTTTAAGCGAGTATTTATCCCATTTAAATGCATATAGAAAGGCTCCCCCAAAACCAATTTGAGAAATATCAGACCGCACATAGGGAGCATTCTCTGGAAAAAGATACCCAGCCGATTTTGGGTATTTACTTAAATAAAAACCATCGTAAAACTGCCCCCAGATATCCACCAGATATTTTTTCATGTGAAAATGTCCCTGAATATCAAGCTTATTAGTTTTACCATATACTGAATTATCAAATGTTCCAAGACTAATAAAAGAAAGATCCAACGATGCCCATTTATACGAAATTCCAGGTCCAAAAGAGGCTGAAATATTTGGGGAATATGTTAGTACACTGGAGGTTTTAGTATCATAAATCGAAATTACATTGCTCTTAGAATACATATTAAGCCAAACCATTAACGAGTTGGAATAACTTTCAATATACGAGCTATCGGTTTGACGCAGACTGTCAGATGCGCAATCCTTCTGTCCCCATATTTGCAACGGGAGAAAAAGTATCAGTAATCCTATGATACTATGTTTTATAATCATTTCATACGAACAAATTTCGCTGGATAACAATCGCTTCCCTTTTTAAGGATGATGTAATACATTCCGTCTGGGATATCGCCCAATGGAATAATCGTAGCGCCATTTGCCATCGTTCCTTCCAGCAATGATTTTCCGCTCAGATCATACACAATATATGAGTCGAATAAATAATCCGATTGCAGTGTAAGTTGATCCTTTGTGGGATTAGGATAAATGGAAAATGGAGATATCTGATGAGATGGCATATTTAAATTTATTGATCCAACGGCATTAATAATATCGTTATTTGGATCTATGTTGACCGTTGTGAGCTGGTGCGGAAAATAAAAACTATAAGTTTGCTCAGGGAAAGTTGGCGTATACCTAATAATAGTGTTCCCGCCACTATAGTTAAATTTTATTTCGACAGGATTTGAAAAGGAAGGTGTAATTGCAGAAGAAGAAGTCTGACTAAAATCGAAATACAAACTATCGCCTTGCTGCCAAACATTAATGCTATAGGTAGGAAAACCTTCCCCATAATACCATTCGTCGAAAAAACTATCGAAATTCATACCTGTAGTCGAATTTAATACAGTAAGAAATTCTTCTGCAGAAGCCGTACTATAAGCATACTGCTGCAAATAGTTTTTATATGAAGCATAAAAGAGACTATCGTTATCTACCATAAAACGTATCATGTGAAGAATCGCGGCACCTTTTTCGTATGTCAGCCTGTAATCAAATATTCGGCCTTCGTCATTAATTTCCGCAAAAGGGACATAAATACTTCCCCCTGTTTCTGACATGATATCTGAATGCATGGTAGCCATATAACTTTGAGCCTGACTATATGTTTCGAGCGCCTCCAATCCCATATAATTTGAATAGGTAGCAAAACCTTCGTTCACCCAGATATCCTGCCAGTTAGAGCATGTAACATAATCGCCAAACCACTGATGGGCCAGTTCGTGAATTATTAGCTCGAAATTAAAGTAACCTAAGCTGGTCATTGTTTGATGTTCCATACCACCACTAAATGGTGCGAGACAATGTCCATATTTCTCTTCTGCAAAGGGATATACTCCCCATTTTTCAGATAAAAACTCAATAAACTCGGCAGTGCGATCAATAATTGCTTGATACTGGGTCAAATAATTCGAATTTGGATAAAGATAATTCTGAATCAAAATGGAATCGCTATAACCAACAGGATGCGCATAAGTATTATACTCCTGATAGTCGCTGATGGTAATTGATATTAAATAATAGTCGATGGGATAATGTGTTTTCCACTCGTACCTTACTTGACTGGCATTCACCGGGGTAATCTGTGTAAGTAAGCCATTGGATCCAACCTTCAGATTGTCGTCGCAGGTAATGAATATCCATGCCGAATCAGCTTTATCTGTCAGCGACTGTTTGCAAGGAAACCAATCCAGGGCATGATACGACTCAGAAAGCGTCCAGGTAACATCATGTTGCCAGCTAGGTGAAGTCCCGGTTGATATACCACCACCAGTTGAACTGCCATGGTAGAAAACTTTAAGCGTAAAATAATCATCGGTATTCAAAGCGGCTGGCAAGGAGACAGTAAACTCATTACCATTGCGAACATATGTGCATAAAACATCATCCACCCAAATAGAGTCAATGACCATCGAAGAATGCAACTCTGCCACAATTTGGTTAAAATTATCCGTCAACACCTGTGCTTTAAAACCTGCAAAACCAGAAATGGCCTTAGATGTATTTGTTGCCTCCAGATTTAAATCGTAAAACTTGACATCATATTGATCCATTGCCAGATTGTACTTAATCTGACTCTTAAAAGAATGATTTTCAAACCAGGATTTCTCATATTTTGTACTAACCTGTGAATAGGCATTGCACATATAAATAAGGGAAAAAAGAAGGATAGATATTTTTTTCATGAAACAAAATTTTCATAAAAATACAAAACATTTATTCAAAAAGCCATTTGACATAAAAAATTCACGAATGTTAAAAAAACTTATGCATTCCCAAATATTCAAACCAATGATTACTTTTGTATCAAACATTCAGGTATGACAATACCAGAAATAGAGAGACAAATAGGATTATACAACCATCAGGGAAGAAGAATGTTTATCACTTCTTCATTTCAAACGCAAAGTGTTGTTTTGCTTCACATTATGAGCAAAATAGATGCAAGAATTCCCGTTATTTTTCTGAATACCGGTTATTTGTTTTCGGAAACCATTGAGTACAAAGACACCATCGTTAGTCAGCTAGGCATTGATGTAATTGACCTAAAACCTTTGGTTTCGAAAAATCTACAAAGAGACAACAACGGAAATCTTTTTTTCACTTCCGACCCCGATTACTGTTGCTATTTGAACAAGGTTCAACCACTGGATCCCATTTTAGCCGAATATGATGTATGGATAAACGGAGTCAGAGCGGATCAGAGTAATACACGTGCTGAGCTCAAAACGGAGGATTTTGCCCCTCATAAAGTTGTTCGGTTTCATCCCATGCTCGATTGGACTAAACAGATGGTTTGGTCGTACATTAAGGAGAACAACTTACCCAAGCACCCTTTGGATGAAAAAGGGTATGCCAGTGTAGGCTGTGAACCCTGTACACGAAAACTGGTTTTGGGTGACGATGAAAGAACCGGAAGATGGTTTGGCATGAAGAAAAATGAATGTGGTTTAAATACCGACCTGATTGTAAAAATAAAATAATATGAAAGTACTGGTAACAGGTGGAGCCGGGTATGTAGGTACCGAACTGATAAAATTATTAAACAAGGACGATCAGGTCGAAAGTGTTATTGTATATGACAATCTGAGTCGGAATAATTATAATCTATTTCTCCATTCAGGTATTTCCCGCGGCAAAGTGAAATTTGTAAAAGGTGAATTACTAGATACGCGAAAACTCAAGCAAGTTATTGACGGTATCGACACTGTATACCATATGGCAGCCCGAGTTACTACCCCTCTTTCTAACGAAAGTTCACATCTCTTCGAGCAAGTAAACAACTGGGGAACAGCCGAATTGGTGTATGCTGTTGAAGAAAGTCAAGTAAAAAAATTCATCTATACCAGTAGTGCTTCTGTTTATGGCACTTCTGATGAGGAGATTGACATCAATACAACGCCTAATCCCAAATCATTCTACGGAATCTCCAAACTCAGAGGAGAACAACATGTGGAGAGGCTGATGAAAAAAATGGATACCTTTATTATTCGTAGTGCAAATATATACGGTTGCGGAACCAGTCTGCGTTTTGATGCAGTAATCAACAATTTTATGTTCGAAGCCTGCTATAACGGAAAAATCAGTATTCATGGCGATGGAAATCAACGACGTTCTTTTATTCAAATTAAAAACGCAGTCTCTGTTCTTAATGAACTTAAGAATACTACTTTGCAACCCGGAAAATACAATTTGGTTGATCGTGTTATGTCGATTAACGAAATAGCAGCCACGTTAATGGAAATCATGCCAGAAGCTGAAATGGTATTCATTAATCAGCATATGAGGATGAAAGATTTGATGGTAAAGGGTATCCATCAGGTAAAATTGGCGAAAATATTCCTTTCTTCTCTAGAATAGTAGCTGTTTCAGACGCTTATGATGCTATGACCAGCGAAAGAAGCTATCGA
>PHDH01000217.1:0-2548 GCA_002840935.1 Bacteroidetes bacterium HGW-Bacteroidetes-21
ACAAGGAATTACCATCAATGCGCGCATCGATTCTTCGAGAATATTTCTTGGCGATCAGGTCATGTTTTACATTGATGTTACGAAACCAAAAAACGAGAAAATTATTTTCCCGCATATTAAAGACACGCTCAGCAAAGCAGTCGAAATTATTGAGACCAAAAAGACTGACACTGTTTTTTCTGATAAAAACATACACACTTTAAGACAATCCTTCATTATTACATCTTTTGACACGGGAAATCAGGTTATTCCTCCACAAGCTTTTCTGTGGGAACACGAAGGACGAACCGACACGCTTTTTTCGAATCAGGCGTCTATTTTTGTCGACATGGTTGCTATAGACACTACCCAGAATACGATTAAAGATATCAAAGCCCCATTCGAAGCACCTTTCAGTTTCGACGAAATTATACCTTATATTCTATGGGGGCTATTGGCCATTGCTGTAATCGTGGCTGCAATATATGTTTTCAATCGCATTCGCAAAAAGAAACCCATTATTCCTATTCCCGAAAAGCCTAAAATCCCTGCCCACATTACAGCCATCGAAAAATTAAATGAGTTACAACAAAAAAAACTCTGGCAAAACAACCAAATTAAAAAATTTCACATTGAACTAACGACTATAGTTAGGACATACATAGAAGACAGATTCGACATTGCAGCTATGGAAAGTATCAGTCAGGAGATTATTGAGGATTGTCAGAGGAATAAAGAAATCTCTGAACCCGCTATAAAAGCCCTGAAACAAATGCTTCCTTTGGCCGATCTTGTAAAATTCGCCAAATGGCAACCGATGCCAGACGAAAACGACACCTGTTTGAAAAATGCTTTTCTCTTTGTCGAAAGTACAATCCCTGTCGCCAAGCCACAGGAGGAAACGAAAGTCGAACTACTTGAAAATAACGTGAATCATGCTTAACAGTATTGAATTTGCCTACCCGGGATTCTTGTTCCTGTTATTGGTCATTCCTATTTCAGTGGCCTGGTATGTATTACGCAAAAAGCCTTCAGAACCCAGTTTAAAATATTCTACGCTGGCTCCCTTTAAAATTTCAAAAAAAAGCGGAAAAGGTATATTCCGGCATTTTTTGTATGGAACTCGTATGCTTGCTATTGGTTTACTTATAGTAGCTTTGGCTCGTCCTCAATCGCCTAATAATTGGCAAGACATCTCCACCGAAGGAATAGACATCATGATAACAAATGACATCTCAACCAGTATGTTGGCAGAAGACTTTAAGCCCAACCGACTTGAAGCTGGAAAAGATGTGGCTGCGGATTTTATCAACGATCGGCCTAACGACAGAATAGGTCTCGTTGTTTTTAGCGGACGAAGTTTTACTCAATGCCCACTCACAACGGATCACGAATCTTTGCTCAATCTTTTCCGTAGTGTAAAAACCGGGTTAATAGAAGACGGCACTGCCATTGGAGAAGGATTAGCCACTGCCGTAAACCGACTAAAAGAAAGTGATGCCAAAAGCAAGGTTGTAATTCTTTTAACCGACGGGGTTAACAACAGAGGAGTCATCGACCCTTATACTGCGGCTGAAATCGCACAGGCTTTTAACATAAGAGTTTATACTATTGGTATAGGAACCAAAGGAAAAGCGCCCTACCCTTTCCAAACTGCTTTTGGCGTACAATATCAAAACATTGATGTAGAAATTGATGAAGCATTACTAACAGCCATCGCAAATCAAACTGGAGGAAAATATTTCAGGGCAACAGATAAAAACAAATTGGGTGACATTTATAAAGAAATCGATCAACTTGAAAAGACTAAGATCTCCGTTCGAGAATACAAACGTAAGGACGAAAGATATTTTCCTTTCCTTTTAGCCGGCGCGATACTTGCTTTGCTTGATTTTTTACTAAGAATCACTTTTTTCAGGTATATTCCTTAATTTGATGATGTTATGATAAAGTTCGGACATATTGAATACCTTTACCTGATGGCCATTATTCCTGTTTTTGCCTTTCTGTTTTACTTTTATTTATATCGCAGAAAAAAACAATTGTCAGTCATCGGGAATCTAAAACTCATGAATATCCTTACACAGGAAGTCTCACTCAGTAAAAGAAAAATCAAATTCTGGTTATTGATGGGATCTTTTGCATTTATCATACTTAGTCTGGCAGATCCCCTCACCGGCTCGAAGCTGGAAGAAGTCAAACGTAGGGGAATTGAAATTGTTATAGCGCTAGACGTATCTAATAGTATGATGGCAGAAGATGTTGATCCCAATCGCTTAGAAGCAGCTAAAAGAGCCATAGAAAAACTAGCCGACAAATTCAGTGACGACCGGCTGGCATTGGTGGTTTTTGCCGGTGAAGCATATATTCAGCTTCCCATAACTTCCGACATGACTTCTGCGAAAATGTTTTTAAAAAGTATTAGTCCTGGTTCGGTTGCAGAACAAGGCACATCCCTTTCAAAAGCCATTGAAACCAGTCTACACGCATTTACAGGCAATCCCGAAACAGGCAAGGTCATGATTTTAATTACAGACGGAGAAGACCACGAAGGACAGGCCATTGAATC
>PHDH01000217.1:2602-9130 GCA_002840935.1 Bacteroidetes bacterium HGW-Bacteroidetes-21
CTATTCCTATATACAACAAATTCGGCAAAATGGATTATAAAACAGATGCCGATGGAAGAATCATTGTATCCAAAATCAACGAACAGATGATGCAGGAAATTGCAGTATCAGGGAACGGAACCTATATCAGAGCAAATAATTCTATTCATATGCTAAGTCGACTTACCGAAGAAATTGACAAAATGAATGTTAAAGAGGAAAAATCTACAGTGTACAGTGAATATGATCACCAGTACCAGTATTTTCTGGCCTTTGCGCTATTACTAATGATTTCCAGTTTATTTTTTACCGAAAGAAAATCAAAAACTTCTTTCTTCTATGAATTATTAAAATCGAAATACATTACACGTCGAAATACCTTGCTTATTTTAGCCCTGTTATTCTTTTCCGGACATTCGATGGGACAAGAAGACAAAAAGCAAATCCGACAAGGGAATAAGTACTATTACGACAAAAAATATAACGAATCTGAAGTACAATATCGAAAAGCACAAAAGATTGCCCCCCGATCTTTTCGCGCAGGTTTTAACTTAGGTGATGCTATTTATAAACAAGAAAAATACGAAGAAGCAGAAAAGCAGTTTACATCAATCGTTGCTCAAACCAACGATAAAGAAGAAATGTCAAAAGCCTATCACAATCTTGGCAATACCTATCTTCAACAACAGAAAATTGACGAAAGCATAGAAGCCTATAAAAATGCTTTGCGGAATAATCCGAAGGATATGGATACAAAATACAATCTATCCTACGCAATGCGTCAAAAACAACAGCAACAGCAACAACAGAATCAAGACAAACAAGATCAGCAGCAACAACAGCAACAACAACAGCAACAGCAGCAACAGCAGCAAGAAGAGCAAAAGCAACAGGATCAGCAACAACAGCAGCAACAAAAACAGAATCAAAAAATGTCACAGGAAGAAGCACAACGTATGCTGGATGCTATTCAAAATCGTGAAAACGAGACCAAGGATAATTTACAAAAGGTAGCGGGAGCAAAAAATAAAAATGCAAAAGATTGGTAAAATGAAACGCACAGTAATCACACTGTATCTATTTCTGCTAGCTACCCTATTAGGTGCGCAGGAGATTAACTTTACCGCTTCGGCGCCTTCTGTAGTTCAATCTGGGCAACAATTCAGGCTAGTATATACACTCAATGCCAAAGGAAGCAACTTTAAAGCTCCCGACCTCAGTAATTTTATCATTATTGGTGGTCCAAGCACATCCTCCAGCAGCAATATTTCTTTTTCCAACGGCGTTGTTAACCAATCCGTTGTCAACCAATACACTTATTTCCTACAGGCTGCCGACGAAGGCACATTTACTATTGGACCCGCTGGAATTATTGCAGAGGGAAAGACTTTCACTTCAAATTCTGTCAGCATTCAAGTCACGAAAGGCAACTCAAACAATACTCAAAATCAACAAAACAGGAACAACAATTCACAAGAAAGCAATACCGGACCAAGTACAACGGGTAGCGAAGATCTTTTTGTACGCATTATTCTGAATAAGAGCAGCGTTTATCAAGGTGAGCCGATTTTAGCCACCATTAAGATATTCACCCGTGTTAATCTGGTGGCATTTGAGGATTTTAAGTTTCCTAATTTCAAAGGTTTCTGGACAGAGGAAATTGAAATTCCCAATCAGATCATGCTAACGCAGGAAACATACAATGGCAAAGCCTACAATGTAGGCGTACTAAAAAAAGTAGTACTTTTTCCTCAAAAAAGCGGAGAGCTCACGATAGATCCATTTGAGATAAAGCTTATGGTGCAGGAAAAAGTTCAGCAATCACAACGAAACTTTTGGGACTCCTTTTTCAACCAATTTCAAAATGTATCAAAAAAACTAGTTAGTCCATCGGCCAAAGTCACCGTCAAGCCACTACCGTCAGCGCCCGATGGATTTACCGGTGCCGTTGGCGAGTATCAACTCACGTCTAAAGCCAATCCTTTACAGTTAAAAACCAACGAATCCCTTTCGCTCAATTGTGGCATTTCCGGCAACGGGAACCTTAGACTCATCGAATTACCAACAATACCTATCCCTCCTCAATTTGAGAAATATGACCCCAAAATTACAGAAAACATTAAGACTTCTGCTACAGGAGTAAGCGGATCTAAACACTCTGAGACATTACTCATACCGAGGAGTGTTGGTACATTTAAAATCCCTGCTACACGTTTTGTGTTTTTTAATCCCGTCAAACAAAAATATGAAACACTTTACACTAACGAATTTACAATCCAAGTTGAAAAGGGAGAATCAGACAGTACCGTAAGTTATGTAAGTGGTATTAATAAAGAAGATTTGATGCTTTTAGGTAGTGATGTGAGATTTATTCAAACAAAAAACATTCAGCTGAAAAATATCCAGTCGTTTATTCTTCCTACTACATGGTATCTAATTTCATATATTCTCCTTTTTCTGGCTTTTGTCTTTCTAATCATCATTCGCCGCCAGTATATCAAAAGAAATGCAAATCAGCTTCTGGTAAAGAATCGTCGTGCCGGAAAAGAAGCGAAGAAAAGACTATCGAAAGCTAAAAAGCTCGTACATTCTGGTGAAAGGGAAAAATTCTTTGAAGAGATTCTTAGAGCATTGTGGGGATATTATGCCGACAAACTTAAAATTGAAACTTCACTTCTCAACAAAGAACTAATTATCAGTAATCTATTGCAAAATAATCTGGATGAAGTCTTTGTAAACAATATAAAAATGTTGATTGAAGAATGTGAATTTGCCCGTTACGCACCTCCTGGAGCAACATCTAGTCCCGACGACATTTACAACCGGACTGCAGAAGTTATTAACGAATCAGAAAAAAAACTAAAATGAACATGAAAGCATTATCTCTGGTTCTGATGGTTTTTACCACACAATTTGTACTGGCTGATACAATGGATTCCCTGTTGCAAAAAGGAAATGAGTATTATATTGCAAAAGATTATTATAAAGCCGCCAGATATTACGAAACTATTTTAAAAGCAGGCAAAGAATCTGCTGATCTCTATGATAATCTGGGTAACGTTTATTATAAATTAAATGACATTTCACGCTCCATACTCTATTACGAAAAAGCGATACAACTCAATCCCGATTTTCAAGATGCCATTTTCAATCTTTCCATTGTCAACACGCGTACTACAGACAAAATAGAACAAATGCCCGACATTTTCTTCATAGCATGGTTTAAATCCGTTAGAAACTGGATGAGTCCTGACTCCTGGGCAATTTTCGCATTGGCCATTTTTCTTATTTTACTCACCGTAGTGCTTTTAATTCTACTGGTTCCTTCCTTACTCATCCGAAGAATTGCCTTTGCTTCCTCGTTCCTCTTCCTGCTGCTTTTTATATTCACCTTTGTTTTTGCATATAGCGCTTATAAAGCAGCTGTTTCAGATGACCAGGCCATCGTTATGTCGCCTTCGGTGATAGTTAAAAGTTCGCCCGACGAAACAGCTACTGATTTATTTATGATACACGAAGGAACCAAAGTAAAGATAAATGAAGCTTTTGGCGACTGGATTGAAATTCAGCTAGCTGACGGAAAAAGTGGGTGGATTACTGCTTTGAATGTAGAGGTGATATAAATTTTATTTTTCGCCGTCATACCGGACGAGCAGGTTTAACATATATTCCAAGCTAGCATATTTGCGAAGATCCGGTATCTAAATATAACGTCAAACATTAATACTTAGATTCCGGATATTCAAATTTAATAGTTATAGTTCAATGATAGTCTTGAATTCCGGAATGACTTTACTTTTATAATTATCCTACCTGCACCACAAGGCCTTTGAGATATTCCCCTTCGGGGTGAAAGATGTTCACCGGATGATCGGGTCCCTGCGTTACCATGTGAAGTATGCGAACCTGTTTACCGGCCTGCAATGCAGCAGAATAAATGGCAGAACGGAAATCGTCGCGGCTAACTGCCTGAGAACAACTGAAGGTAAACATAAGTCCGCCTGGATTCATTTTCTCCATCACGGCAGCATTCAGACGTGCATAGGCTTTAATGGCATTGGTGCGATGTCCGGTGTGTTTGGCAAAAGCAGGCGGATCGACCACCATGATATCGAAAGTTCCCGGAAGTTCGCTGGTTTGCCTTACAATATCCATGTTCAGTGCAACATGCTGCTTCGAAAAATCATTGAGCGCAGCATTTTCACCTGCCAGCTCCAGAGCGGGTTGAGAAGCATCAACGCTAAAGACCTCAGTAGCTCCTGCAGCCATGGCATAGACAGAAAAGCCTCCCGTGTAGGAAAATAAATTGGCTACGCGTTTACCTTTAGCATAAGTTGCCAGCAAAGCTCTGTTTTCGCGTTGATCGATAAAAAATCCGGTTTTTTGCCCCAGCACTGGATTGACGTTGAACTTCAGTCCATTTTCTGTCACCACCACCGGCATGGGCGACGATCCTATCAGAAACCCGTCACTGGCTTTATCTTTCCAGCGAGATGGTACGGTAGAAGTACTTTTATTATACACCGACGAAATCCTCAGTCCTGGTAAAGTCATTAAAACTTCAGCAATCTCTGGCATAGCTCTGTACATTCCGACAGAGTGTGCCTGTATGACAGCTACATCAGAATAAATATCGACAATCAGTCCGGGCAAATAATCTCCTTCGCCATGTATCAATCTGAATACATTAGTGTTATCGCAATCAATGAAAGTCAAACGACTTTGCAAAGCATTATTCAGCCTATTGAACCAAAATTCACGATTGATTTCAATATCTTCAAAACTTAGTATCCTGACATAAATACTATCGGGCTGGTAGTGCCCCGTGGCCAGAAAACGGCCATCAGCGGCAAAAACTTTCACCAAATCCCCTTCTTCAGGATTACCTTTGGTTTTAGAAACAGCTCCCGAAAATACCCAGGGATGAAAACGCTGTAACGATTTTTCCTTACCCGGCTTTAGTATCAGTTCTACCCAATTCGTTTTCATATTGTTTCAGTTTTATATAAATGGCTCTGGTAACCCATGCATCGGTTGCCGCATATTCCAGTTGATTTTCGGAAAGCACTTCGGCATTCCAGTTTGACAGTCGCTGTCCCTTAGAAATATTCAATTCCAGTACAATTCCAGCCAGTTTTTTTAATCCATTATCAATAATGCCCAGCTTTCCGCTATATGGTTGTAAATCGATAAAATTGGCGGGTTTAAATGGGGCTATCTGCTGCAATTCCTTCACATCCTGACTTAATGCCACACCTACTTTGGTAATACGGGTAGAACTTAAAAGTTTCAGTACAAAATCGGGAATACCTAATTTATGTATTCTGAACAGAAAAGCACTGTCCTCAGTCGCTAATTGTATAAGCGCAGGTTGATTTTTAACACCTTTTTTAAATGCAGCTTTACTCTCGGTATCGAAACCAAGGACACGTGATTTAAAAAGTACTTTCTCCGCCATTTTATATTGCTCAGGGCTTTCAATCAAAAAGATTTTTCCCTGAAAACCAAAGGCTGGAAGCAATTCCAATTCTTCTTTTGTAATGGATGGTTTAAATATCATTCTTCTCCCCATTCTTTTTGTCTTCTCGACATAATCCAGTCCTCGGTATTTCTTACCGGTGTTTTCTCTGTTTCACTATCACTTTCGGGTTCCAGCAAAATCTTATGAATGGCTTGTTGACATAAAAGAAGTTTTGTTCCCCAGTACTCATGAAAACTTTGCTTGATTTCACTTACAAGCACAGCGGCCTGATCTTCTGTTGCCAAAGGATAATTTATTACGAAATTTTTAGCATCCTGATAGATATCCGATAACATCTCTGAAACCGGAATATAGGAACCTTCGGTTTCGTCCTGAACAGGCACAAAAATCAATAAATCCTGATCTTTCAAACGATGGCTGATTTTTGCGCAAAGCATTTCATAATCTTCTTGCGTCACAATCTGTGGCATCGACTCGTCTTCCTCGGCACTTGTCTCTGGAATTAACAGACCTTTAAGATAAAGTAAAGGCATAATACGTGAAATATCATGGACAAAAACCTTTTTATCGACCTCAGCGACTTGTTCCAATACGGCACAAAAATGCATTGCAACTGTAAGATATTCTATTACTTGTATATTTTCTCTTTGATGATTATCCATGTTTCAGACATTCATTTTTTCCGCTTCCAAAGTAAGCAATTCTGCGCATTGTAAACAATTTTTTCGTGATCAAGTAACCAACGAATTACACTGGCAGTTTTATCTTCGGGAAAAGCCAGCATTTTTGTAAGTTCTATCAATGGTTTGGGCTGGTCCTGTAGAATATACTTTAACTGTTCATTGATCATATCAAACTCATAACGACTCAATCCAAGTTCATTTCTATCCTTGCACACATCACATTCGCCACAACGATCGGGATCTTTTTCCCCGAAATATGCACGCAGCATCTGACTACGACATTTTGTATCACTGTAAGCATATTTTATTACGCCTTCAATTTTTTCAATAAATTTTTGCTTGCGTTTATTATAATTTTCAGGCGAAAAAATGACAGATTTTTCA
>PHDH01000218.1 GCA_002840935.1 Bacteroidetes bacterium HGW-Bacteroidetes-21
GCGATATAAAGATACAACTTCTTCCTTATACTACCAAGAAAAAAGTGATTTTTCTTAGGTCGAACTCACGTTAATTAACAAGAACTAAGCATTATTACTACATTCACTTTTTGCATTTATCCCGAAACGCTGATAGTTTTAATAAATAATCCCACTTCAGGTTCCAATGTCATTTTCATTAAAAATTGATACTTTTGCAAAAAAAAGCAATGAAAAAAGCAGAAATCCACACCGAAAAAGGCGTAATGTATGTCGAATTTTACGAAAATGATGCCCCCAATACCGTTAAAAACTTTTGCGATCTGGCAAAAAAAGGCTTTTACGATGGCCTGAATTTTCACCGCGTAATTCCTAATTTTGTTATACAGGGCGGCTGTCCTGATGGCACAGGTGCAGGCGGACCTGGTTATTCTATTAAATGCGAACTCACTGGGAACAATCAGTATCACGACCGTGGCGTACTCTCGATGGCTCATGCAGGAAAAGACACTGGCGGATCACAATTCTTTGTTTGTCACAGCCGCGAAAACACATCACACCTCGATCGCAAACATACTTGCTTTGGCAAAGTTTATCAGGGCCTCGAAGTGATTGATGCCATTCGTCAGGGCGACGAGATTGAGAAAGTGGTAATTATAGAAGAATAGACGAATTTTTTTAGCAAAGTAATTTATTGCTTAGCTATTAGAAAAACGATGCTTTTATTCCAGAGAGAGCTCTTTTTGGGGATCCCAGAAAAGTTCTTTAAAACGAATAACGGCATCGTTTTTCACTTCTATTCCTTCTTTTTCAAGCAAGTCTTGCATGGCATCGGGAGATGAGAAATGCATTTTTCCAGTCAATAAGCCATTACGATTTAACACCCAGTGCGCCGGAACGGGTGGAAATGCTGTATGACTTGCATTCATTGCCCAGCCTACCATCCGAGAAGATTGAGGGGATCCCAGACAAGAAGCAATCGCCCCGTAACTGGTCACACGCCCTTCGGGAATCTGGCGGACAACCTGAAAGACCAGATCAAAAAAACTTTCAGTCTTTTTCAACGGGCAAAAATGTTTTTAGCAAATATTCCTGTTGATCATCATCCGGTTCTATCAACATCACATTGGGTTTGAGAGAAAACGACAAATAAGTAATGGGTACACCCTGAGCCCGGAAAAGTGATTCATAATGTGTCTGTATCGAATACAATAAATCATCTGTACCTGTTGGTTTTTCACCATACAAATCGCGCGTAGAACAATGCACCGGGAGTTGATTTAAACTGACTATTTCTCGGGTATATTCGTGCAAAAACCGGCTGTCAGTTTTCAAATGTATCCTTCCGCCGGGCATAAGAAAACGGCTGTAATTATTGAGGAAGTTTGAGGATGTCAGTCTTTTTCTATTCCTTTTTTTCTTGGGCTGAGGATCGGGAAAAGTAACCCATATTTCACTGACTTCATTCTCAGCAAAAAAAGAATTAATAAATTCAATGCGGGTTCTCAGGAAGACAGCATTAGTCAGATGTAGCTTATCGGCAAAACCAGCTCCCACCCACATTCTGGCACCTTTGATGTCGATACCAATAAAGTTTTTCTCAGGATATGTTTGCGCCAGACCCGTTGTATACTCTCCCTTACCGCAGCCTAATTCGAGAACAATGGGATGATCGTTTTTAAAAACATCCGTATACCATTTACCTTTTAGAGGACTTTTATTATGAAATGCCTGGTCAAAATCAGGCTCTATAACGTTAGAAAATGATTTCATTTCCCGAAAACGCTGTAGTTTATTCTTTACCACAAAAACAAAATTTGATTTAACATTTCAACCTAGGGGAAAAACTATTTCGGGTCAATTTGTTCGATAGAAAAACTGATATCCTTAATAAATTCGAGGGGTTCTACACGCATTGCCTGTTCAATTCTGAAAGTATATTTTCCGGTATCAGGAAAAGCTACTTTCTGACGATAAGCCATTTTCATGGTCAAAATATCTCCTAATCCACTTCCATACCAACGACCAGTTTGATCGGCCAGAATACATTCTACAGTATCTGTTTTATGATTACCAGCTGGATCGGTAATCTGTATAAAAAGAAAAAGATTATTAAACTGAAACCGACCATCATGTCTTAAAATAACAAAAGTATTGTAGAGTTTTGAATTATCCTTAATCACAGGCTCAAAAACTGCGGGTTCATTTTTACTCCACCCTTCCGAAGGAATTTCACGATTCTCACGAAATGTCACTTCATCTGCACAGGAATACAGAAATAATGTTAGAAGCAGAAAGTATAATGCTCTCATGATTTCGGTTTATGGAAGTTCCTTTTTTTCTTTCTATCGTTACGAGGCTTCCCTTTATCAAAACGGGTAAGACTATCCTGCGATACTACGAATTCGACATCTGTTGTGCTACGTGTAGCTTGCGGTTTTTCGGCAGGCAAAACGGGAGGTTTAATCCCTTTTCGGTTCAAGTCTAGCATTTCTTTAACTTCATCCACCGTGAATGAAATCATATTTACAGCTGCCTGCGGATCGGTTGAATACCAAAGGACGCCTTTTAGAATATCCGATTTTAGATAAAAAAGAGTTCCTGTTTCCGTTTCCAGTTGATTATAGTGCTTGGGGAATTTTTTCTGGGCATCCACATAGGTATCCACCTCATAATTGATGCAACATTTCAGTTTACTGCACTGACCTGCCAGTTTCTGTGGATTAAGTGACAATTCCTGACGACGTGCCGAAGTTGTCGTTACCGACACAAAATCACTCAGCCAGGTGGCACAGCATAACTCACGTCCACAAGGTCCAATGCCACCAATACGGGCAGCTTCCTGACGAGCACCTATCTGTACCATACGAATGGTGACTTTGAATTCGCTTTTAAGAATTTTAATCAATTCCCTAAAATCAACACGCTCATCAGCAATATAATAGAAATATACTTTGCTTTTATCCCCCTGATACTCCACATCACCAACCTTCATATTCAGGTTCAGTTTGGATGCAATCTGGCGGGTCTTGATCATAGTTGGGAATTCCATTAATATGGCTTCTTTCCATTTCATAATATCAGCAGGACGAGCTTTGCGATATATTTTGAGAAAAGTTTCCTCTTTCAAGTTTGCTTTTTTCAATTGTTCTCGCACCAATTCTCCGGTGAGAGAAACGATACCAATATCATGCCCATGATCAGCTTCTACGGCCACCACATCGCCACTGTGAAGGACTACTCCTGTGGCGTTTTTATAAAACTCCTTCCGTGTATTTTTAAAACGTACTTCCACCAGTTCGCTGACAGTTGTAGCAACAGGTATTTCTTCCAGATAATCGTATACATCGAGTTTATGAGCACTTTCAATAGCCTGCCAGCGTAGGTCTTCCTCCTTGCTTCCGGTAATTGAGCATCCCCTTGAGTAACATTTAAGACAATCCATAGTGTTTTGTGCAAATTCGAATGCAAAGTTAATCAGTTTTTCGCCATTTTAAAATAACGCGAAAAGGACAATGCCATATCAAGGAAAATCATAGCTGCACTTCCGTTTCTTTCAAGATGAAGTATCGATCTTTCTATTTCTGCACGAAACAAGTTAATGTTGTTATCGTGAATAAAAGCATGAAATTTCTCAGCAAAAGCATTTTCTTCCTGATTAAGATAGGCTAAATCGCCACTTTGCCTTGTCTTCATATAACTTCCCCGCAATTGTACCAGAAAATATTCCAATGTTTCTTTCTGCTCCTCTTTTGATAATTTAGTTACCATTTCTGCCCATTCTATCATACCACTCGCATTTGAAGCATATGCATGACGCATAATCTGAACAAAGACATCAAGCTGTCTGGCATTCTCTTCTTTAGCCTGAAGACATTCCATTGCCCGGGTATAACTGCCGGCCGAAACATTGACACAGGCGGATATCTCGGAAGGAGACTCCCCTGTAGTTTTCACCATATGATCAAAAAGAATGTTTTTATCTATAGGTAAAACCTGAATAGGCTGACATCTCGAAAAAATAGTCGGTAAAATTTGTCCGGCATCGCTACTGGTAAGAATAAAAAGTGTTTTATCGGTAGGTTCTTCAAGTATCTTCAATAGTTTATTTGCCGCCGTAATATTCATTTTGTCGGCATAGGCTACAATGATTATTTTATACTCACTCTCATAAGTCCTGAGCGAAAGCTTACGAACAATTTCAGCACTTTCGTCGGCATAAATCATACCTTGCTTTCGACCGATTTCAATGTGATCGAACCACTGGGCGAGACTAAAATAAGGCGATTGCTGCAACATTTCACGCCATTCCTCAATAAATGAATCACTCACAGGCTTCTTTTTTGCTTTCTCGTCTTTAAACACAGGAAATACAAAGTGCAAATCGGGATGTCCCTGATGACTGTGTTTTCGACAAGATGAACAAACGCCACAAGCATCATGGGAGCCTGGATTTTCACAATGAATGAATTGTGCATAGGCAAGCGCCAGGGGAAGCTTCCCAACGCCCTCGGGACCATGAAGTAATAGCGCATGACTAATTCGGCCAGATTGCACCATTCCTATCAAATGACTCTTTACTCCCTGTTGTCCAATAACTTCGCTAAATAGCATCTACTAAATATTTGTTTCAAAGTTAGTCAAATCCTGATTTTTTTCCACACTTGTTATTAAACATATTTTTTTGTTTCAATAATTGTAAATAGAAAGGTTTGATGTGTTAATATTTCGTATTTTTATCCCGTTAACTAATTATAAATTCTGCATTATGTTTTCAATTAAAAACTATAACTTCAAAGGAAAGAAGGCGTTAATAAGGGTTGACTTTAACGTACCACTGAACCACAACAGGCAGATTACAGACGATACACGTATTCGTGAATGTCTTCCTACCATCAACAAAGTATTGAATGATGGTGGCGCAGTAATTTTGATGACACACTTGGGTCGTCCTAATGGATACGAAGCAGATTACTCCTTAACCCCTCTCGCCCCGCTATTATCGAAACTGATTGGACGTAATGTAATTTTTACCCGTGATTTATTTGGTCCCAAAACCCACGATTTTGCCAAAAACCTTAAAATGGGTGAGGTTATAATGCTTGAAAACCTTCGTTTTTACCCTGAAGAAGAAAGAGGAGACGAAAAATTTGCTGCCGAAATAGCTTCTCTTGCGGATGTTTATATTAATGATGCTTTTGCTACATCTCACCGTGCCCATACTTCTGTATGCACAGTTGCCAAGAAATTCCCCGAAGGGAAAAAGTTTTTTGGTCTTCTAATGGAGAACGAAATAGAAAATCTTGACAAACTTTTACGTGACGCCCCTGCTCCATTTACAGCTATCATAGGCGGAGCAAAAGTTTCTACTAAAATTGGGGTCTTACGTAACTTGGTCGACAAAGTAGACAATCTAATCATTGGTGGCGGTATGGCTTTCACGTTCCTCAAAGCACTGGGCGGAAAAGTCGGAAGTTCTATATACGAAGAAGACAAAATTGAATCGGCAAGACAGATTGTACAAGAAGTTATGTTGAAAGGCGTTAATCTATACCTACCGACCGACATGCTGGTTTCTAGCGGTTTTTCGAACGAAGCTGAATTCATGACCGTCTCTGCCGACAATGTGCCTGATGGCTGGATGGGACTCGACATTGGCCCAAAAACACGTCGTCGTTTTGCAGAAATTATTAATAACTCACAAACCATACTATGGAACGGTCCTATGGGTGTTTTCGAAATGGAAAACTTCCGTCAGGGAACTAAATCAATTGCGATAGCAGTAGCTGGAGCAACCATCAGCGGATCATTTTCTCTTGTAGGTGGTGGCGACTCGGTAGCAGCTATTAACCAGTACAATCTGGCCGATCAGATGTCGTATGTTTCTACTGGTGGTGGCGCCATGCTCGAATATCTCGAAGGAAGAGAGCTTCCAGGAATTCAGGTCATTCGAGGAAACAACAAAGAAAATAAACCAAAAAAAGCATCCGAAAGAGCAGCTCCCGTCGCTAAAAAAAGAGTCATTCGTAAACTCAGGTAAAATGGAAAATAATCTAAACATTCGTCCCATACAGGAAGCCGACCTGCGTGATAAAATTGTATTGGTTCGAGTCGACCACAATGTGGTAAAAAAAGGAATAATCTACGATCCTTACAGAATTGACGCAACCCTTGGCACATTATATTATATTAATGCCAAAGGCGGAAAAATTATTCTTATGACGCATGTGGGTCGTCCCAAGGATAAAAAAAGTGGAGCGATAAGTATTGGCAAAGACACCTCAGTAGAACCTATCGTCGAATATCTCAGGAATAAACTGCACATCAACGTTCAAATTCCCGAATTTACAGCCTACGAAGACAAAGGGTACTTAAGCATAGAGACCTCTGTCAACCACATGATTCGAGATTTACGAGAAGATAAAATTGATGCGATATACCTTCCCAACACCCGTTGGTTTGCCGGCGAAGAAAATAAGGGAGAAGATGCCGAAAAATTTGCCAATCAATTGGCCGGACTAGCTGATATTTATGTGAACG
>PHDH01000219.1 GCA_002840935.1 Bacteroidetes bacterium HGW-Bacteroidetes-21
ACTTATTAATAATATATACTTTCTTTAATAAATGTAAAAAAGATTTGGTCCCATGTCCTGCTTTTATCAGCGTTAAAAGTTCATCCTTCCCTTCGGGAAGAAAAATGGATCCAAATATGGCTGCAATTTTTGGAAATTGAAACATGTCCTGATGAAGTATCGCCGATGGTCCCAGAATGTAAATATGGCAATGAGCCTTGGCAGTATTATATATCTCTGTGAATGTGTTGTTAGAAATGGTCGTAGCTGTCAGTATCATTGCATCACAGGAGGCAATGGCCGGAAGCATTTCCTGAATGTTAGTAATTGTCGGATTGTCTGTAATCAACTTGTCGAAAATGGTCGGATTTACTCCCTTTTTTGCAAGCCTTTGGCTCAACGATTCAAAAAATCCTATCATAACAATTTTTTTGTAACCCGAAAAATCAACGACTTCGGCCAGGTCGCCCAAGCCATCTTCTTTGAAATTATAACTATTGACAGCATTCAGAAAGGCATTTACTAAGATACGATCGGGAATAGCATTAAAGTCGGGTGAAGCGATTTCCCATACCGGAGGCACGATGATATTCAGGTTGGCGCAGACTCCGGTGTTCCCGTTTTCCATCGTTACAGCGGTATATTTTTCTCCAGAACAAATGTTATGAATGTGTTTTATATCGTTGTTATGTTGTTGCCATAAGTGTTTTAGAGAATCTTTCATAGGTTGAAAAAAATGATATAAATCATTCATACAAGTTTCGATACAAAATTAAAATTAATTAGTTTTGTAAAAAATAAAAACAGGAGGATTTATGTCAATTCAGGAATTAAAAGCCGCTCACAAAATGCTTTCCGAATTTAAGTATGATTTAAAACCCATTCAACGTGGATATACCGATAGGGTGTTGTACGTGAATGTAGGCAGCAACGAATTTAAAATTAAAGACGTTCCTGCAGAAATGAAAGAAAAATTTACCGGTGGTAAAGGATACGGACTTAAACTTTTGTGGGATGCTACAAAACCTGAAACCAAATGGAATGATCCTGAAAACGAGATCGTTATCAATACTGGTCCCATTTGTGGTATTACTCAGTATTCCGGTACCGGAAAATCTCTGGTGGTAACTATATCTCCTCAAACTGATATTCCCATTGATAGTAACGTTGGTGGCTATTTCGGTCCTTTCCTTAAATTTTCGGGATTCGACTCAATGGAAATTCAAGGTAAAGCAGATAAAGAAGTCATTGTTTATATAGATGGAATTAATGGTAACCTTCAAATTTTCGAAGCTCCCCTAGAAGCTATCGACAGCCACATGCTGGCAGAGGAGTTGCACGAGATGTTTGCCAACGACGAAAAAGATAAAAAGAATATTGCCGTAGTTTCTGCCGGAACCGCCGCTGATCATTCTCTTATTGGTATGTTGAACTTTACTTTTTATGATATCAAACGTAAAAAAATCCGTCTAAAACAAGCCGGACGCGGTGGTATCGGTACTGTTCTTCGTGATAAAAAAATTAAAGCCATTGTTTGTAAGATACCTGGTGTTTCTGGAAATCTCAATAATGTAGTTGATCTGGAAGTTATCATGGAACGAGGTAAAAGATTTAACAAAGAAATGCGCGAACTCGACGATTCACAATGCCAGATGCGTAAAATCGGAACAGCTCACCTTACGCATATTATGAATGATTACGATCTGTTCCCAACCAATAACTTTAAATACGGAAGTCACCCCGACGCCATAAAAGTACATGCTGATAGATACAAAGAACGTTTTACACAAAATGTGCCCGATGGTTGCTGGATTGGTTGTAATATGTCGTGTGCCAAAGGTGTTGATGATTATGAATTGCGTACGGGACCTTACAAAGGTCAGAAAGTTATTGTTGATGGACCTGAATATGAAACAGCTGCTTCATTAGGTTCTTGTGCTGGAATTTTCAATACAGAGTTTACCATTGAAGCCAACTTTTATTGTGATACTTATGGTATTTGCACTATTAGCTGGGGTACCATTCTGGGCTTCGTAATGGAATGCTACGAAAATGGAATTTTGAATGACGAAAGAACCGGAGGTTTGAAACTCAACTTTGGCAACGAAGATTCTGCCATGGAATTACTTCACCAATGTTCAAGAGGCGAAGGAATCGGAAAAATAGCAGGTATGGGTGTTCGCTGGATGAAGAATTATTTTGTTGAAAAAGGATGGGGTGATGCTGGTTTCTTGCAGGATATCGGAATGGAAAATAAAGGGCTGGAATATTCTCAATATGTTTCCAAAGAATCACTCGCACAACAAGGTGGTTATGCAATGACCAACAAAGGTCCTCAGCACGATGAAGCATGGCTGATTTTTATGGACATGGTAAATAATCAAATTCCTACTTTCGAAAATAAAGCCGAAGCATTATATTATTTCCCTATGTTCCGTACATGGTTCGGACTTCAGGGCTTATGCAAGCTTCCTTGGAATGACGTGGAACCTGCAGACAATCACCTACAAAAAGAACCCGCCAAAGTTCCCGAACATGTGGATAATTATGTGGCTATTTACAAAGCTGTTACTGGTCGTGATATTGACAAAGATTCAATGATTGTTCAGTCAGAAAGAGTGTATCAGTTCCAGCGTATATTTAATATTCGTCGTGGATACGGACTTCGCAAACATGATGCTCAACCATATCGCGCTGCCGGTCCTGTAACCGTCGAGGAATACGAATCACGCGCAGATCGTTATGACAAACAGATGAAAGAAAAAATTGGTATTGATCCCACAGGAAAATCATCTGTCGAAAAAGTTGCTATAACCCGTAAATTCAGAGAAGAACAATACGAAAAATTACTGGATGCTGTGTACAAACGCCGTGGGTGGAATTCAAACGGTGTACCTTCAATGGAACGACTCAAATCCATTGGTATGGATCTGCCTGAACTTATCGAAGTTATTACTCCACTTCAATAATCTTAAAGGCTGCTTAGGCAGCCTTTTTTTATGAATTTTATTCTTCTATTTATATCGTTTTATTTTGCGTCATTTTCGGCGTCAGATAGTCCCTTGAGTTTATTCAATGAAATGGGACTGGAGAAGCAAATGGATTATTCTGTTTTTGAGACGGCATATAATGGCATGGCAAAATTTAATCCAGACAAAAAGGATAAGTTAGTGATCTTTGATGTTACCAAACCCTCGACCGAGAAAAGATTTTATGTGCTGGACCTTAAAGGCAAAAAGTTGCTTTATCACTGTCTGGCAGCGCATGGTAAAGGCTCAGGAGAGAATAATGCTAACTTGTTTTCGAATACTCCCAATTCGATGAAAACAGCACCGGGCTTTTATCTTACCTTATCTACTTATTCCGGAAAACATGGCTATTCCCTGAAACTCCGTGGGCTGGAGAAAGGTATAAATGATAATGCCGAAAAAAGAGCGATAGTAATACATGGTGCTGATTATGTGAGCGATGATTTTATCAAAGTACATGGCCGGATAGGTCGAAGTTGGGGTTGTCCTGCATTGCCCGTCGGTCTTTCTAAAGAAATTATAGATTGCATTAAAGACGGAACATTGCTCTATATTTTTGCGGGTCGTTAAGTGGGTTGTAGAAGAAAACAAATTATAGTTTTCTCACATCTAACAGTACATTTTCATAGCTTTCGGGCTCATGACAAATGCTCAGGATCTTTTCTGCAGACATTTTTGGTGTCCATAGCTGATTATTTTCTTTATATCCTTTAAATGTATTGTACATAGGGAAATCGGTGGGATTTGCTGCCCGAATTTCTGTCTGCATTTCAGTGTCCATAATACCGGGAGCAACTGCGAAAGCGAATATTTTATGAGTTTTATCTTTTTGCTCTGTTTCTATCACTTTTGTGGTCATGTCAAGACCAGCCTTTGAGGAACAATAGGAAATCCATGAAGGGAAAGGGTAGCGGGCTGCTCCCGAACTAATGTTGATGATGATCTTTTTGCATTGGGTTTCTTGATATGCTCCAATAAATTTATCGATGAGTATCAGCGGCGCTGTGAGGTTAATCCGGAGGGTATGTTTAAGTAATTGATGGTCGACTTTCCCAGTGGGTTTTACGGGACCCAGAACTCCGCTGTTGTTGATTAGTACGATGGTTTTTGCATCGGGATGGTCGGGGAAACGGAATCCCGCTAAATTTTCGTTCAGGTCGATCTGAAAATGATGGTAATTGGGATGTTTAATAGTTTGGCTTCTTGAAATTCCAAAAACAACATTGGGTTCATCTTGAAGCAGCATTTCTGCCATAGCTTTGCCTAATCCCCGGCTTGTTCCTGTTATGTAGTAATAGTTCATATTATTCAGTTTTTGAAAAAACACGTTTTACCCAACGTGGAATGATAAAAACTCCGATCATTAAATAAGGATAATAACTTATTAACCTCCAAAGGAAAGCCATAATAATAACGAAGCCAACCGGAATAAAATCTTTTAGATAATCCTGAAAAATTATCTCAGCAAAGCCACTTCCTCCTGGGCTTGGCATGATAAGCATCATAATCCACATTACCAATTGTCGTCCAAATATCATGATATGTTCGTAGAAACTTACTCCAAAAGCTGGAAGACCTATTACAAGTGCCAGAAGCAGGAAATTTACCACCCAGTATCTTGCCGTCCAGGAAAAAAAAGTGGCAGTAAAAGCTTTAAACCAAAATTTAAAAGGTTTGTTTTTCAGTATATCTGAAGCTACTATCAGGTCGTCTCCTGCTTTAATGGCACTTTTTCTCCATTTTTTAATGAAGGGGAGTCTGAAAATGCCAGCAAGAATGCGTTTTACTGCATTGGGATTGAAAAATAAACCATAAAAAATAAAACAGGTAAACAATAACTTGATAAGGTATCCAATGGCAGCAAAATAAAAATAGCGATTTGAAAAGAGATCGGAAATATGCCCAATTCTGCTTCCATCAATGGAAAAGAGATCGGAGGCTCCTAAAATAAGGAAAAGCAAGGGGAACATAATGATAAAATACAATTCATCCAGAATAGAAGTTGCCATTACAATGGCCGTGCTTTTTCCAGCCGAAAAACCTTCTTTGTATAGAAAAAAGACAGCGACACCAGTTCCTCCTACAGCAGATGGTGTAACGGCAGAAGTGAATTCCCAGAGCATAATAATTTGAAAGACTTTTTTCCAACTAAGTTTATGGTCTGTCAGAATTTTTAATCTATACATGTAGCCCAAATCACGAATAGCCATCATAAGTAGAGCAATGGCTAAAAAAAACAGTGCATACCATGAAAATGTAATAGCTTCAATGGCTTTTGAATCCCATTCACGATAAAGTAGCCAGCCAACGATACCCATACCAATAATTATTGGTAAGATGATGCGAGATGGGCGTAATTTTTTTTGTATCGACGCAGCTGTTTCCGACATGAGCTATATTATTATGCCATAAAATTATTAAAAATCAGGCACAAAAAACATTAAGGCGATTTCATTTTTTGGTTATCTTTATCCTTTAAATCTTTTTTATGAAAAAATGCTTTGTTCTTTTGGCTGTAATGATTGGCCTATTTGCTTTCGTATCGAAGGCACAGACTAAAGATCCTACACATAGTGATTCTCTAGATATCGTACATTATGACATTAATTTGCGAATTACAGATTTTGTAGGAAAAACTATTTCAGGTAATGTTGAAATGAAAATGTTACCCAAGTATTCTTCCTTTAGTCTTATAAGATTGGATTTACTGGTAATGAATATTGATAGTATTAAGTTGAATAATTTGATTGTTCCCTCATTCTCTTACAATGATACTTTGTTGCAAATTCCTTTAAATACGCCAGTTGTTACTTTAGATACAATGAATGTTATAGTATATTATCATGGTTTTCCTCAAGAAGATCCCGGAGCTAGTCACTGGGGTGGATTTAAATGGTCTGGTAATAGTGCGTATAATTTGGGTGTGGGCTTCGAAGCAAATCCACATGTTTTTGGTCGTTGCTGGTTTCCTTGTATTGACGATTTTGTAGACAGGGCAACTTATGATTTTTACATTACTGTTGATTCTACTTTAAATCATACAGCTGTTTGTGGTGGATTACTTCAGTCAATTACTGAAAATGGCGATGGCACAAGAACTTGTCATTGGAAACAATCAGAGAAAATTCCTACCTATCTAGCGTCTGTCGCTGTGGGTGAATATGTTTGTGTAAGTGATACATTTCAGGCGTTAAACGGACCAGTACCTGTACAGATTTGGGTTAAGCCTTCACTTGAAACTAAAGTGTGGACATCCTTGCCAAAATTACATGAGATTTTTGATGCTTACGAACAGAAATTTGGCCCCTACTGTTGGGATCGGGTTGGTTATGTTTCTGTCCCATTTAATTCCGGTGCCATGGAACATGCTTCGAATATTGCTTATCCTGAATTTTGTTTTACGGGTACAAATGCGTATGAAACATTATACGGAC
>PHDH01000220.1 GCA_002840935.1 Bacteroidetes bacterium HGW-Bacteroidetes-21
ACAAGCTTTATTTTAAAAGGAGTTCAGCGATTTGATTCGACTGATTCTTACATTAAGTTCTTTCAAAATCAACTTTCAGACTATTTAGAATCTTTAAAATAGATAGAGTGAAAAAAACTGGTGGTAACACACGCTAAGCTTAATGGCAGTGGGCTTAGTAGGTGTTTTGTTCTTTCTCGCTTGCGGGGGGGGCGCTCGAGGGACAGAACGCAGAACACGAATACTGCCACTAAAGCCTAGCGCGGGAACGTTACCAACAAGGCTAATATCTAAAATATGACAATATGAAAAGAATAGTTTTAATGATTTTTGGAATAATCTTTACGACAAGCTTCGCTTTTTCTCAAGGCAATTTAGAAGCTACTATAAATGTGCAAAATAATCATTGTTATGGGTTTTGCGAAGGTGAAATTCAAATTATAGTAAATGGTGGTGTTCAACCATACACATATTTGTGGAGTAATGGGGAAACAGGATACAAAATTGATAGTTTATGTGGTAATTATAACTTTACAGTTACAGTCACAGACGCTGTTGGGGATACCCTCCAAAAAAGTGCAAATATCTTTACACCACCTGCAATAGAAGTATTATCTGAGGATCAAATAGTTTGTTGTTTTGATTTGGCAACACTTTCACCAGGTGTTACTGGAGGTACGCTTCCTTATTTGTATTATTGGAACTATGTACAAAGCAATCCTTCTATTCTAGTTACTACGTGTATTACTACTTTATACCACTTTTTTGTAATAGATGCCAACGACTGTAAAAGTGATACTATCCATGTTGCACTTTTTGTAGAAAATTATCCACCTATTGCGCATATAGATATTGTAAATAGTGAATTAAACTCTAATTCATATTGTGGAAACCAATGGTATTCTGACACTGATTCAGTTCCGGATTTTAAAAACAAAGGATTAACATCGACATTAATACCTGGAGCAAATGAACAGCAATACACTCCAACAGAAACGGGCTACTATTTTGACATAATTACTGACAATATTGGCAACGAATCAATATCTAATGTTGTTTACTTTACATACAATAACAATGACATAATAGGAAACGATAAAGCTTTATTAGTATATCCAAATCCGACTAAAGACTTTATAAATATTGACTTATCAAAAATAAATGAAAAAACCTATAAGGTTATGATTTGCAATATATACGGACAACTTATTGATGAGTATGACTTTAAAAATGAAGGAGTAAATAAAATTAGTGTCAATAAGTTAAAATCAGGATTATATGTAATCAAGGTTAAGACTAATCAAGGTGAAATTAATAGAAAAGTAATGATTAATGAATAAAACCCTGTTGGTAACACGCGCTTAGCATTATGCAATGAAAAGTATTTGTTTGATTGAAAAAGTTGGAGTAATTTGCACAATGCCAAGCGCGGGATCGTTAGGGTGCATTAAATAAAATATTATGAAAACATCGTTGATTTATTTTGTTCTTTTAATTCATGTGACAGGATGTAAGGAAAGAATTGAGAAATTTATCTTTGATTCTTCTAAAATGTCTAACATAACTGAGTATTCGTATAAGTATGATTCAAACAAACTGATGTCAACGACTGAAAATATTTATACATTAATGTGGGGACAAAAAGTTGACACGTTGACTACATTAATCGAATATTTCTATAACGATAAAGGGCTATTATTTAAAGAAACTTCAAAATCAGATTTTAGTGAAAATCCAACTTTGAAATTTTACTTCTATAATGAAAGTGATTCATTAATTCAGGAAATAAATATAAATTATGAAGGTGATACAACATTTAATGAAAAATATCAGTATTTTCCTGATGGCAGAAAAACTGTTTATTTTAGATACTTATCGCTAAGTGTTGACTTACAGAATATCATTAATTCAGTATCAAAAATGGAGTATGATACTATTTTTGAAAAATACGAATATGAATATAATGGAACCCAATGCAATGTTAAAAAGCAATTTGATGGCGAAAATAATCTGACTAAAACTATAAAATATGAATATCAAGAGAATAAGATAACTAAAGAAGAACATTTCACTTACTTTGACAAAATGGAAATTCAAGAAAAAACAAAGTACTATGATTACTCAAAATCTGATATTAAGCCTGACTATTATTCTCTTGATTCAAAAAATGACACTGTTGAATTAAATGTAAACGAGTTTGAAAAGGGAATAATAATTAATTCTACAAGTGTATATGATTATGGTAATGTGATAAATAAGACATTCTATGAAAAAGGTAAAGAAATTGGTTGTGTTGCAATAGATAAGAAAATGAAAATGAAGTTGGTTAATTCAACCGAATACTTTGAAAATGGTGATATAAAAGAAACAAAATCATATCATGAAGAACTTAACGCACCCTAACAACAAACAAAACCAAATGCCTGAAAACTTACACCTTGACACAAAAGTTGAAGGTTGGGCATTGTGGTTCTGTTTGCCGCCGTTACCTGCAAGCAAAGAGAACATCGAACCTTAACATAAAGAAATATGAATGTAGAGAGATTACACAGAATCTTGATTGATTTAGATAAGGATTTAAAAACAAGTAAACTGATACAATTAATCAGTCAAGTCCAGACTCATTTACAAAATCAAGTAAATCAACCAAACCAACCAGCTCATCAGACTAATTTAGTAACAGGCTTAGAAAATTTATATAAAGCTTTAGAAAAATCTGCTTACAACCATTATTCTCCAGGATATTTAGGGATAATCGACGAAATTTCAGACGACATAGATTTTGGCTTGAATTTGAAAAATAAAATTGAAGGTATATTATCATCAAATGCAATAACTCCGGCAAAAGCTTTAAAAGACATTCAAGACATTCATAATAAGACAAATAATTTTCAAACAGCTATAACTAATACATTAGCAAGCTTTAAAACCTTAAACATAGAACATGAAGAATTGAATAACGGTGAATGCGAATTTGGTTATACTATACCTAGAGAATATGTTAAAAATAAGCTTTCTTCATTTAAAGATGAAGTTGCGGAATTGTCATTCATTTTAAATCATGTGTCTGAGGCAGTGAATGGAGAAAAAGAAGAATTTAAGGTTAAAACTATTTCATCAAGTGATTTTCTACTCTATATAGTAATAAGCCTACAAGTCGCTAATGTTTTGTCTAAAGCAACTGAACGGATTTTAAATCATTATAAACAGGTTTTAGAAATAAAAAACTTGAGAAATCAACTAAAAGAAAAAGGTGTTCCTGCGAGTAAGACAAAAGATATTGAAACCCATGCAAATGGTATGATGGAAGCTGAAATAAAAAAAATTGCTAAAGAAGTGATTGAGGAATATTATAATGGTGAGAATGGAAGAAAAAATGAATTAGAAAATGGACTTGTAATATCACTCAATAAGCTTGCTAACAGAATTGATAAGGGTTTTAACGTAGAGATTAGAGTTAAACCTTTATCGGCACCAAAAGAAAATGAGGAAGAGCCTGAAGGTTATCAAGAGAAAGTTGAATTAGTTAAGGAAATTCAGAAAAGTGCGAGGAATATTGAGTTTATTGATACAAAAGGTGAATCAATACTTGGACTTAAAGAAAAGAATTAACAATTGCCAGCAGGTAACACTGTATATACAAAATAGGCGAAATAGTAGTAAATTCAACGGTTGTAGCCCGCTTCAAAAGTGTAACGGTTTGATAGGTTTGAAGCCCGCAATCGCCTACTTTGCATATACTAAACGTTACCAACCATAAAATGACCTATGCGAAAAGATATATGGATAGATAAAGATTTGGACAATTATTTTCAATGTCCTCATTGTGGGAAAGGATTTTTACAACTTGACGATTATAAGGAAATTCAAACTCCTCAATCTAAAAGAGAAGACGAAGAAATCAGACAAGATGGGATGGGAGCTGCATCCAATGTTCAATTTTATTATTTCTGGGCATATTTAAAATGTAATAAATGCAATGAATTAGTTTTGTGTGCTGGAGAAAGTTCTGATTCAATATATTTTGAGGGAAACGACGAAGAACCGTCAAAATTGCAATTATTGATTCCAAAACTTTTTATACCTGCCTTAGACATAATTTCGATTCCGTCAAAGACTCCACAAATAATAAAAGAAGAAATTAAAAAGTCTTTCGAATTATTTTGGATAAATGAGTCCTCTTGTGCAAATAGTATTAGAAAAGCATTAGAATTTCTAATGGACGAACAAAATATTCCACGAAAAGGAACTGATAAGAACGGGAAAGAATATCGGTTAGACTTGCATAAGAGACTAGAACAATTTAAAAAACTAGATAGTAAATTATTGATTGCAGTCAAATACATTGGAAATGAAGGGACACATAATCAGACAACGACTAACTATGTTTTAGATGCTTACGAATTACTTGAGTATTCATTGGAATTGATATACTTTGACAAGCATGATAAATATCTGAATACAGCAGATAAAATAATAGATGAATTGAAAAATAAATAATTACGGTTGGTAACAATGTATAAATTTCATTGCGGTTTTAGTACTGATAACAAACCGTTTAGCCCGCAACAACAACACTGCGGCACGACAGGAAATCACTCCGCAATCCGCAACGAAAATTTATACTAACCGTTAGGTGGTATTATAAAATGAGATTTGTTACAGTCATAATTTTAATAGTAATGACTTTTCAGTCATTCTCTCAAGTGTATGATAAAGACTCATCATGTTGTGACTTATTTCTATACTTAGAACCTGAAATTAAAAATAATAAAGACCTTGATAAAATATTTAGAAAATGGCAGATTGACTTTGGTTGTTGCTATAAAAAATCTAAAACAGTTTATATTCAGGGAGAAAGTTTATTTCTACAAAAAATTGAATTATCAAAAGACAGTACTGAAAAACAATTATATTTTGATTCTTTAATGAGTCTATTTGATAAACGAATAAAATATTTTGGAGAAGAAGGATTTGTATTAGGTAAAAAAGGAGTTTTACTTAGAAAGTACTATTTGGCAAGTCAACAAAAAATGACTTATGAAACACTTTCAAAATCAGTTAATATTCTAAAAGAAAAAAGTGACCCTTATGTGCTTTTAACTTATTTGAAAAGTGCCTATGACAATTATAGATTTAATGAAGTGACTAAAAAAGAACTGTTGGACGTATTTTTCACTATAGAGAGTCTAATTCAAACAAATAATAATGAAAGCAACAATGATTTTAATATATATCTTGAGATAAAGAAATTTATTGATAACAAAAGAGTTGAATTGAAATAATAACACCACCTAACAGCCGCTTAGCATTATGCAATGAAAAAGTTTTGGTTGATTGAAAAAGTTGACGTAATATGCACAATGCCAAGCGGCGTACCGTTAGGGTGCATTATAAAATGAATGACATGAGAATAATATTCTTGACATTACTATTTGGCCTGACAATAATGAAAATGGTTGGACAAAATGCTGTTCCCTTTCCAATGACTAATGTAAACTGGACAATGGATAAAATTACAGTAAGTATGTCTAATCCACCTGAGACTAGCCATATGTATAGTTATTATAAAACTAACGGAGACACAATACTTAATGGTAAGACTTATACAAAGATTTTTAAAGAAACCGGTCTTTATTGTTTTTTAAGAGAGGAGGACGCCTTAGTTTATTGTAAATATAACGATGGGCCGTGGATTGACACAACTGAATTTATTTTATATGATTTTAGTTTAAATGTTGGAGATACAGTACAATTACCACTACTTGATTTTAGTTTAAACTATTACCCAGGAGTTGTTGAATATGTTGACAGCATTATGATTGGTTCAACAAAACGAAAAATTATAACAGTATCAAGTTGGATTACCTTTGACTTTGTAGAAGGTGTTGGATCTTTACAAGGTTTGTTGTATCCCGAAATACCATGGGTTGATTGGGGCGGTGAGTTAACTTGTTTTTCCATAAACGACACAATTTTCCGGACTGACGGATCAGGGAATATAAATATTGGTAATTGTTGGCAGACAATAAATGTAAACGATTTAAAAATCAATAATCTTTTAGTGTTTCCTAATCCATTCAATGACTGTATTGAAATAACTGGAATTGAGATGAAAAGAGTAATGGTTTATAGTTTGACTGGAAAGTTAATATATGAGAGTTCTGAAAGGAATAATGACTTGGATTTTTTGAAAAAGGGAACTTACATTTTGAGAATTATTGACAGGAATGACAGCCAAATAGACATGAAACTGATTAAAGAATAACGCACCCTAACAACAAACAAACGCAACTGCATGAATAAGTTGTACCTTGACATAAAAGTGATACCTTTGCAGTATGCGTCTGTTTG
>PHDH01000221.1 GCA_002840935.1 Bacteroidetes bacterium HGW-Bacteroidetes-21
TGTAGTATAAGTTTTGTCCAATTAGCAATGATTAGAATAATGCTGAACAGAGTTTAAAATTAAATTTTAAACAACCTCTTATACAAGTATAAAAAAATGATACATTTGTATATCCCGCTTAAATAAAATTACAATGTTTAGGTCTTATAATTCATTCAAAATTGTTAAATATCTAATTCTGTTACTATTACTAGTGGTTGTTAAGCATTCGCAAGCTCAGATAATGATTGGATATTCATGTGGTAATTATCTGGGTCATTCATTGTCTAATATCGACTGCATGGCAGAACAGGTTAGTTTTGAGCAAGGTTTAACAAATCCAATAAATGCTAATAACTGGAGTAGGGGGTTTAAATTGAGCTTAAGAGCAGGGTCTAAAGATAGTAAAGCTAATTTCTTTTTCGCAATCAATCCATACAGAAGCCATTTTTTTGGCGAGGGAGTTGATCCTTCAAACGGGTCAACAAAAAGGTATGATTTTAAACTCAACTACACTGTTATCCAATTTGCAGGTATGGACATCGGTGAAGTAGATGGTGCTGGTCTTGGTTTTAGTTTTGATTTGGATATGCTTAAATTAAAATACAAAATTGACAGAGCAAACGACCCAATATTAAAGTACGAAAAGTATTATGGAGGAATTACTGTAGGCTATAGTTTATGGGCGAGGTATAACCCTGCTAAAAGAATTTGTCTTATGCTTACATATTGCGATGTACTCCTAAACGCACCAATGAAAGATCATTCATACTATTACAGAGTTTCAAATCTTTCTTTGAGTGCAATATTCTTATTAATGTAAATACATTATGATAAAACTACCATTAAAACAAAGTTTTGTTTCACTTAACAAGCGTGTTTCAATTATCAAAACTCTATTTTTAATATTTATTTTATGCGCTTCAAGTAATGTACATGCGCAATTTGATGATATGAACGTTTCGGTATATTTTAACTACAAAGGCGGTGTCTTGAAAAACCCAACGTTTACAAAGTTCGCTTCATCTTATAATAATTATCAAACAAGTAACGGAGTAGAAATAAAACATGGATTACAGAATGAACCTTTTGCATCTGGATATCAATTTGGGATTAAGATTTATATTTTTTCCCTAAACTATTTAAGAGTGTCGTCAAGGCACTTTTCTGAATCTGCCAATGGAAATAAATTGTACTTCAAAAAGGTTATTAGCACTCCTTTAAACTTTGGCATACCTTTTTTAATTAAAGATGTAATTTCAGTCCATCCAAGATTTGGACTTGGTACCAGTTATTTAGAATCCTATTTCAAATATAGCGATGGAACGATTTCAAGAGGAAACGAAACCCCTTTCCCGGGTATTTACAGAGCATATATTCCAAGCTTTTATTACGGAATAGATTTAGGCGGAAGATTTAATATTAGCGACAATCATGCGCTGGAATTTGGAATAAGCTTCGATAAATTTTTCGGATTTAATGCCGATTACCGTAATGATGACGAAGCAAGATTTAATTCGTTATTTACAAGTGACAAAGAACCAACCTGGTTGCCCGAAGACGTAGAAGAATTTTTTAGACTCGGGAATTTAGATTATTCATTGGAAGGCAACAGCTACGTGAGGGCTAAAAACAGTTTTTTTGGATTTTATATTTCATATCATTATATTTTTAATGACTAGAGACATGAATAATAGAACTAATACCATATCATACAAAATTTCTATTTTGCTCACTGTTTTTGCATTGTGTTTTATGACTTTCTCCTGCCGCAAGGATAAATCTAACAATCATAAATTATCGGGAGCATACGAAATTGAGAAATATGAAATAGTGTATTACAAAAACGGAGCGCCTGATAGTACTGTAACACATAACGACTTTGGTGTAATATCTCTTTACGAATCATTACCGGGACTTGGTGCTGTTTGGCATAGCATGCCTTTTGAACCACAATGCTGGACAGAGAATCACGTGGGAGGTGATAACGGAGTTCGTTGGGAAACAGACGAAGCGGGTCCTGCTAAATCTATTACTTTTTGGACAACAATTGAATACAGTGGTTATGTTGAATATTACTACAGAACATTTACAATTGAGAATAAAGCTTTATCAAAAAAGATGAGGTGGTATTATGTTGCATGTGACAGTGATAAGAATATCTCAAGAGTAGAATCCCTTTACGTTAAGCGAAAATAATGCCTTTTTGGTTTATTTGATTATGTTTCCCGAATTTTGGAAAGATAAATTTTATACTCCCCGTTTCTGGGGGGGGGCTATGAAAATGCTGTTCGAAGAGGCTGTAATGAAGAATGAAAAAGTAGTAGATCATGTGATTCGTCAGGCTGCCTTCGATGCTCTTCGGCACCTAAAAGGACGAACCACAAAAGTGTCAGGGGGTGAACTTGGAATGAAACAATAGTAGAAGAAAATTAAGGAAACGTTAACCCTGAAAGGGTTACATGATAATTTGTCTGGCTGACAAAAATTAAATACCAAGTCTCATCCTTGTTATTATTTGCCTACAATTGATTAATTCAGGTTAAACTTTGTAACTTTGAAAATATTAAATAATAAATTTATTTCGATGACTTTTCCTTTAGTTGCAACTACCTTATACGGCTTGGAAGAAGTGCTGGCCAGAGAACTCAGTGAAATAGGCGCGTCTGACATTGTTATGTTGAATCGTGCTGTCAAGTACAGAGGCGATCTAGCAGTTCTTTATAAATCTAATCTGTATTTAAGAACGGCATTGAAAGTTCTAAAGCCAATAGCCGAATTTAAAGCACGTAATGAGCAAGAGTTATACGACGGAGTCAAACAAATTAAGTGGGACGAATTTATTTCCCCTCACCATACCATTGCTGTAGATGGGACTACTTATAGTGATACCTTTAAACATTCGAAATATGTAGCGTTAAAGACTAAGGATGCTATTGTTGACCAGTTTCGCGAAAAATTCAATGTCAGACCTTCGGTGGATGTCGATAATCCCGATTTACAGGTCAATATGCATATTGCTGAAATTTTGTGTACTGTTTCTTTAGACAGTTCGGGGAGTCACCTTGGTAAAAGAGGGTACAGGCAGGAGCAAGTATTGGCGCCTATCAGCGAGACAATGGCGGCTGGAATTATTCTTTTATCTGAGTGGGATAAAAAAAGCGATTTTCTCGATCCTATGTGTGGTTCCGGAACTTTTCCCATCGAAGCGGCTATGATTGCAACTAACACCGCTCCCGGTAACCTACGCCATTTTGCTTTCGAAAAATGGAAGGATTTTGACCCTGCCCTCTGGAAATCAATAAAAGAAGAAAGTGAGAAGAGAGTCATTCCTTTTACCGGGAAAATCTCCGGAAGGGATAGTGACGAAATGGCGGTGAGGATTTCGAGGAATAATGCAGCCAGAGCAGGAGTTAATAGCATTGTTAAATTTGAAATCAATGATTTTTTTAAGAATGAAGCTCAGACGGAAAACTGTCTCATTGTAATGAATCCGCCTTATGGAGAACGCCTCAACGAAGAAGATGAAATGATACCTTTTTATAAGGAAATTGGCACCAAACTCAAACATTTTTACATGGGTTGCGATGCCTGGATTATCAGCGGAAATACGGATGCTATTAAATTTGTGGGACTAAAACCGTCCCGTAAACTAAGATTATTTAATGGTCCCATCGAATGTAAATTGCACAAATTCCAGATGTATCGTGGCAGCAAAAGAGGTGGCAACGAAATCTAAAATCTATTGTAAGTAGCTTAGAAATATTTGGATAAGAAATTATTGATATTGAAGAATTGTTTATATTTGACTATTCATTTTAATAAATTGTATTTTATGGTAAAGCAAGGTGTTTTGAAACAGGTATTTTTTTTCGCAGTGATTACATTAATCGCTTTTACTTCCTGTAAAAAAGATAAAACGGAACCCGAAGAAGAAAAGGGAACCATTAAAATCGGAATGAGTGATGCCCGTTCTCCCCACTCAAATAAAAGTGAAGGGATAATCAATTCTACAGAATTGACCAAATGTCAGATTACCATTTCTTCTATCAAAGTGAAAAATACCAGTGGTAGTTACATCGATCTTTTAACCACACCCACAAATGTCGATTTAAGATTGTTTCAGGGCACTGTAAGTAATCTGATAAATACTCCCATTCCTGTTGGATCTTATACGGCTGTTCAGATCGGTGTGTCGGGAGTCAGTACTACCTATCAGGGAAATAATTACACTGCTTCTTTGACTTCAGGTGCTTCGATAACGATTGCAAATCCTTCGATGACAATTTCACAGGGAGTGACCAATGCATTTGCAGCGGGTGCCATTACATCTGAAATGCCCTTGTCTTTTACTGTAGGAAGTTCTTCTGATGTGGAAAGTATCCGGTTGTTTTTCGATGCTGATGCATCAACTTATGTTGCTTCGTTTGATTATCAGACCTATACCTGGAATTTTGCAGGAATCAGACCTTTGCTTCAAACAGCCATCATACTTGAACAAGGCATACAGCAGATAAGACATTCACCTCCCTACGGAATTACTATTGTTGGTGGTGGGGATGTGAATTATTACGGGATACATACTTTTATGGATTTTAACGCAAAAGGCGGAACGATCAACTCGCATACTTCACAACATGTGTTCAGAGGAGAAGACGGAACGCTCTTAGTTGATGCAGAAGCCATGGCAGTAAACTCCAATCCATTAACTCCCACTGATATTAATGCTACTGGCGAAACGGATGTTCATTCCGACGAGACCTTTAAGTATGCTCAGATCCTGGTTTATCTGGCTGGTCAGGGTTATACTTTGGAAAGTGGTAAAACCTATTATTTCAGTCTGAGAAAAACCTGGAACATTTCTACCAATGGACAGACTTACAATCTGACCCGGATTTGCGAACCTATTCCTTTGACAATTCCTTAAGCCAAGAGGGAGTGTTTTGATTACACTCCGATTCCATCAACAGATAGATTTCCTTTTAGGACAAAGTACCTGAATTTAACACTGCTTATCATTTCTTTTAAGGGTAAACGTTAATTTATTGCTACCTTTGTGTGGAAATGGATAAGCATCAGCACGATAATGAAAAGAGAACCGCCTGGGTAGTCTTGCTTACAGCAGTTACTATGGTGGTGGAAATAACGTACGGACTTACTACGGGATCGATGGCGTTATTAGCGGATGGAATTCATATGGGTTCTCATGTGTTGGCCATTGGTCTCAGTTGGCTTGCCTATGTTTTTATACGACAACGTCATAGTTTTAAGGTAAATAACTCTAAAGTGCTTTCGCTGTCTGGATTTACCAGTGGTATGCTTTTACTTGTTTTTGCTATCATGATTATTTGGCAGGCTGCAGATCGTTTTATTCATCCACAAATGATTCAGTTTAAATATGCAATCATTGTTGCCATAATTGGATTGGTCGTGAATATTGCCAGTGTCTTTCTTTTACATCACGATCATGAGCATAGCGATCACAATATTAAAGCCGCCTACCTTCATGTACTGGCAGATGCCCTTACCAGTATATCTGCAATAATTGGTTTATTGGTAGCCTGGAAATGGGATATTATGTATGTCGACACTGTTGCTGCTTTAATAAGCTCTTTGGTTATTATCAAATGGTCGGTTGGATTACTTCTTAGTTCGGGGAAAGAGCTACTTGATTATAAGAAGGAAGGGTGATGATATTTTTTTTATTGGCGCAAAAACATCGATTTTGTAAATAAAAAATTTGTTTATCTTTACCCGCAAATATTAAAATTTATTCTATGGAGGGACAAAGAATACTGGCCATTAATCCAGGGTCAACATCAACTAAAATTGCTGTTTTTGAAGAAGCAAAGAGCATTTTTACAAAAAACATAAAGCATACTACAGAAGAATTGCAGCCATTTGCAAAAATTACGGATCAGTTTCAGTTTCGTAAAGATATCATCCTTAAAGAATTCAATCCTGTATACGACAGATTGAAGTCGCTTTGGAATGTAGATCTGCAGGCCATAGAATCGGAGCTTGAACAGTTGGGTGCTCCCTATACACCCGGCCGCTTCCCTGAACTGAAGAACTAAACCGACATACAGCTTATAGTTCCGGCCCCTGTATGACCATTTATTTGGCGATACAGGGGCCGGTTTGGTTTCTGGCTATAACTTACAGCCAAAATCAAAGCAGAAGTACATCTCCCCGGCAAACCTGACTTCCCCAAAAAAATCGCCACAGCAGAGAAGGTTACCGCCAGATTGCAGATTCGATAACAGAAGAGCCGGTCAGGCAGAAAGGTTAAGCCATCATGGTTGTATATGGGGGTTCAGCAGGAACAAGTAATCAGGA
>PHDH01000222.1 GCA_002840935.1 Bacteroidetes bacterium HGW-Bacteroidetes-21
TTCAGACATTTTCAGGAATTGAGACACAATTATCAACGAGTCAAAATGTATTCCCAAATCCTACCACGGGCAATGTAACAGTTCCGGGTTTCAGTGGGATTGCCGAGATTTTTAGTATCGATGGACAACTTTTACAAAGTTCTTTTGCAAATGAAACAGTCAATTTAAATAATTTACCAGCAGGCACATACATTTTACATTGTGATAAAATACGTACTCTAATTGTAAAAATGTGAAAAGTATAATTTTTTCAATCTTCATTTTGGCGAGTCTGACAGGATTTGCTCAGTACCCTCCCGCCGCCGGATTACCCGGGTCTACAGCCATTTATGCTGACAGTAGCATCATTCAAGGCTGGGCAACATCCTGTATCTGTGAACGTGGCTGGGCAGACATTTCCGATACCACCTGGGGAAGAGCTACTTTCGGAACAGAGCAAGACGTTTTGGGAAAAGCCGATAACAATGTCATCAGTCTGGGAGACCATGGTATGGCTACGCTCAGCTTTCCATCTCACATCACCAATGGCCCCGGACCAGACTTTGCGATTTTCGAAAATGCTTTTATCGATGACTTTCTGGAACTTGCCTTTGTCGAAGTAAGCAGTAACGGAATAGATTTTTTCAGGTTTCCCGCCTTTTCGCTCACTCAGACCGATACGCAGGCAACCACTTTTGCCACTACCGACCCCACGCTAGTTCATAATCTGGCTGGCAAATACCGGAGTCTCTACGGCACCCCTTTTGATCTGGACGAAATTCCGAATCACCCTTTACTCGACAAAAACAACATTTCCCATGTCCGTATTATTGATGTCGTTGGTTCCATAAACCCCGAATTTGCCAGTTACGACAGCGAAGGACGAATTATAAACGACCCCTGGCCCACTCCATTTAACACCAGTGGATTTGATCTGGATGCCGTTGGAATTATTCATTGTCAGACCGGTATTTCCACGACTGAGACTAAAAACGAAGTCCCGATTTTCTTTCCCAACCCGGCTTCAGACGTTATAAATTTGAATGTAGATTTGCAAGTCATTTCCGTCGAAATAAGGGATATCAGGGGCAGCATCGTTTTAATTTCAACTTATCCTTCGATAGACATCACCAAACTTAGTCCCGGAATCTATTTTGTGAGCGCTGCAACGAACGACGGCAAAATCAATCAAAAACTGATTAAAAGATGATGCTACGACTTAGTCATATCATTGTCATTTTAGTCTGGACGTGCTCTATAATCACAGCGCAGGAAAGTACAAAAGATACCATACTTCTGAAAGAAGTGATGATCAGTGAAAAATTTCCGCAGATACCGGGCATACAGAAAGAAAGTATTTCGCAACAGGTATTGCAGCAGAATCAGTTAAACGGCATTTCCGACGCCATTAAGTCCTTGCCGGGATTACAGGTCAGATCCTATGGCCCGGGCAGTCTGGCTTCGGTATATATACGTGGGGCTGGCGCATCACATACCCGTTTGGTATGGAACGACATGCCCATTAATTCGGCCATGACAGGGCAAAGTGATTTTTCACAAATCCCGGTTTTCTTTACCGACAACATTGTTTTACTTGCCGGTAACAATAGCCTTTTCAGCCACTTGTCCGGCATTGGGGGTACCATCAGCATTGAAAACCGTCCCAACTGGAGCCACCCCAATTCGTTAAATTTCAACGTAAATGCAGGAAGTTTCGGGCAGTATGCCAGCGGTTTGTCTTTCAGCCAGGGCGGTCAGAAGTTCATTGCCCGCACCAGATATATGTATTCCCAATCGGCCAATGATTTTCCTTACTTAAACAATGCCGTTCTCCCCATAGAAAAAGCTTTTCAGCAAAATGCTTTGACATACGGACATAGTTTAATGCAGGAATTTTTTGTGAGAAATAAAAAAACATTGTTTTCTGTTCTGGCGTTCGGTAATCTAAACGAAAGGGAAATCCCGGCACTGATGACCAATGTTTCGGCAGCCCGTCACGACGAAGTTCAAAAAGACAAAGTTGTTAGAATTACTGGTTCCATTGAAAGAAACCTGAAAAACGGGCAAATATTCTTCAAGCCCGGTTTTAGCTATTCCGAACTTCAATATCACCTGACCCATTTCGTTACTGGCGGAAGCATTACTTCGATAGACAGCCGCAGTCGCGAAAACAGTTTTTCGTCACATCAGGGTCTGCGTTGGAATTATAAAAAAATCACCCTGAGAAGCGGTCTGCATGTTGCATGGCACGATGTAAAAGCTATAGAGTTAGCCCATCAGGCGGGTTACGAAATTTCTCGTCTCGAAACAGGCATATATACTAATCTGGAGCATGCCATCAGTCAAAAATTTAAAATTGTATACGCTGTTAAATTGGATATGGGAGGAAAAGAATTACTTCCCCTGGCTCCAGCCATATTTTTCAGCTACCGACCCAATGGAGAAAAACTGCCGGTATTTTTTGCATCACTGGGAGCCAACAACAAACTTCCATCCCTGAACGATTTGTATTACATCCCCGGCGGAAATCCCGACCTGAAAACCGAGAACAGCCGTTCGGCAGAAGCCGGCATGGAAGATTGTCTTTTCCGTTTTCTGGGAACCTGTTTGAATGTCAGTCTTACCGCTTTTCATCAGGAAATAACCAACTGGATTGTTTGGCAACCGTCTCAATTCGGTTACTGGCATCCGGTGAATATTCGCAATGCCCGCTCCAATGGAGCAACAGCTGGTTTGACATGGGAAAAAGAATGGAAGGATTTTTCGGTGTTCTTCGACACACGATACACCATCAATCGCACCCAAGCCGAGGAAGAAGGTTATTTAAGCGGTCAAACCATCTATTTGCCGGAACACAATCTGACAAGTCAATGTCAGTTCAGTTACAAAAAATTTAAGTTCGCCACCGACGGGCAATATATGTCGGCACGAAAAACGGCTTTATACGAAAACACATGGTCGCCCGAACTCCCCCCTGTGTGGATACAGAATATTTCTTTAGAAAAACAGGTGGAAATATACAAGCACAAACTCAATTTAGGACTACGGCTGAACAATGTGTTCAATGAAGTTTGGCAGCAAATTGTATGGCGTCCCATGCCCGGAAGATCATTTGTCGTATCAATCCGATTCGAACTATGAAAATTACGTTGATAATTTCATTGATTTTCGTCCTTCTTTCGTGCAAGAAGAAACCTGAAGAAAACCCCGTGCCTGTGAGTGCGGATCAAGGCTTTTTTATAGTAAACGAAGGAAATTACACCTGGGGTAATGCCTCTTTATCATTCTACAACGAAAACACCAACGAAATTCAAAATCAGGTTTTTTACAGGACAAACAATGTTCCTTTAGGTGATGTTGCTATGTCTATGACCATTGCAAATAACAAAGGTTTTATTGTTGTAAACAACTCGGGACGAATTTATGTGATTAACCCGTCAGATTACACACATTTGGGTAGCATCACGGGGTTGGTTTCCCCGCGCCAGATACTTCAACTTAACAACAATACGGCGCTGGTCAGCGATTTGTACGATAATCACATCACCCTATTCGACCCCACTTCGTTATCAAAAACCGGATCCATTGATGTCGGGTATACAACGGAATCCTTTGCCCTGAGCAGCAATAAGATTTTTATCACCTGCTGGTCCTACAACAACCGAGTTTTAGTAATGGATGCCACAACGCTTACCATCACCGACACCATCATAGTAGGAAAACAGCCGCGATGGATACAAACAGACAAAAATGGCAACGTTTGGACACTATGCGACGGGGGATTCCCGGGCTCCCCGGCGGGTTACGAAGCCCCATCGTTTTATTGCATTAACGCTACGAATTCCGAGATCCTCAAGCGCATTGATTTCCCTTCGGCTCAATATGCGACGTACGGATTTGACATGAACAAGACAAAGGACAGCCTGTATTTTATACGAAATGGGATTTCGAAAATGGCTATCACCGATACTGTTTTTCCCACGACACAATTAATATCTGGAGATGGAAAAAACTTCTATCAGGTAGTTTTGCATCCCAGCAAAGATGAGTTGATAGTCACCAATGCCGCTAATTTTTCGTCGGATGGCTTTGTTTATGTCTATAGTTTATCCGGACAATTGCTACATACAGCGGGAACCGGAATTAATCCGGGGAATATCTGCTTTAAGGAATAACGATACTTCAAAAAGACATTCACATTTGCATAATTATTTCTATAACGGAATGTTGTTAATACTAATTCTGTTTGAAAAATATTAAAATTATACCAGTTCTAAATACCACAAAACATAATTACTTACCTTTATTTTCAAATTATTATAGTATTTGTACAATAATCAAATATTGTAGTTATACGGATTGGAAAAAGGATTTCTGACGGACCGGAAGGGGTTTAGAAATTAATACGTGTGCTGACTTCGGTTATCAATCATTGCAACAATTTCTATAGTCTGCTTCTTAACACGGTATATAATTGAAGTCTGGCTGGTAATAACACATTTTCTCAACCGTTTCTTTTTCAGCGATGGCGGGCAGAGGTTTCGGTGAAACCGGAGTTTATCAATCAGACCGGATGTTTTATCTTCAAAGTCCTTGGCTACATTAACTGACTAATTAGATAAAATATATTCCAGGATTTTTAAATAAGTTTCTTCTGCACGAGGCGACCAAACAATTCTATACTCACTCATTTTCTTTTGCTGATCAGCTTCTGTGCTTTTTCTTTAACATTTTCATAGGGAATGCCTTTTCCTTCATTTAACTGGCATATTCCGGTTTCGATTTCTTTCCTTTGATATTCGTCAATCGTATCCCACCAGTCGGCATCCTTAGTTTTTACCATAGAAAAATAGGTCTGAACTTTTTTCAGTACATTCAGATCATCAGTTTCCGTAATCCATTTTTGAAGGATGCCTTTTATTTCTGCAGCGGTCATTAAAAGAGATAATTATGTTACACAAAGATAGAGAATAACTCCCTCCTGACAAAAATTTATTTTAGATTCCCCGAGCAACCAAAACATTTTAAGACTGTTGTATCTTTGTATTTAAATATTTGAGATGAAAATTCTGGTTGAAGTTAACGACAACAAAGCTGGGTTCCTACTGGAATTACTAAGGAGTTTTTCATTTGTTAAGGCAAAGCCAATTTCAGAAACAAAGGCACGCGTCTTTAATGAAGTGAATGAAGCCGTAGAATACATGTCATATGTTAAAAAGGGAAAAGTAAAAGCTAAGCCGGCAAGAGGTATCCTGGATGAATTATAATGTTTTTGCAATAACGCCTTTTGAAAGACAATTAAAACGTCTTTGCAGAAAATACCCTTCGCTTAAAAAGGAATATAAAAAACTAGAATCATTACTTGAAAATATTGATTGAATTTTCTCAACAGACTTATTTGTTTTTTTATAAGATTGACTATGTATAGGTGAAGGAATACATTTTATTCATCAATCTTTACTCTCTTTTCTAAAAGTACTTGTTTACCATCAATAAATAACCCACAAAACAATAATTGCGGACTCCAATATTCAGCTGGAATTATTAATCTGCTATTATTTCGTAACTTTATTTTCAATTTGAAAAGCGTTTGCAATAAAGCATGACACAACATAAACATAACAGAAACAACTATTTAACCAGAAATAAGTTCATTTATTTTCCGGTGATTTCTTTTATGTTTTCAATGATTTTTACTTTGAGCAGCTATGGTCAAACCGACACATCTGACGCAAAAATGTCATTCGATCTGGGTTTCACCCGTGGTAATAACATAAATATTCTGCCTTTTTTCAGACGAATAAAAACAAACGAGAAAAAGGAAGTCGACATTCTATTTCCTTTCTATGCTTACAAACGCAACTATGTATTACCTACAAAACGATCTTACTTTTTCCCGGTTTACTGGAGCGACAGCACAGCACAAACACGTGATTTTAGATTATTTACAACATACTATCCTTCGTTATTGCATATCTCCAGTAAAAAATCGAATAACATTCATTCGTATATTTTCTTAGATCTCGCACCAGAAATTAATCTGCTCGAATACACCAAATCTGCTGATGGTAATTATTTGCAGAATAACTTCCTTTTCTTCCTCTGGTACTACAACAATAAAATTGAGCAAAGGTCACACCTGGTATTGTTTCCACTCTACTGGTCGTTTCGTGATAAGGAAAAAAGCACACAAACACTTATTCCGCTCTATTTGTCGGGGACATATCATAAGCATCAGGGAAAATTCCTAGCTGTCACG
>PHDH01000223.1 GCA_002840935.1 Bacteroidetes bacterium HGW-Bacteroidetes-21
CGCCTACGGTAAATGCCGGGGCGGATCAGGTGAGATGTGCCAATAATCCGAATGTTAATTTGGTTGGAAGTGTTATTGGAGCGACTGGTGGTCAGTGGTCGGGTGGCCTGGGTCAATTTTTACCTAATCCTAATAGTTTGAACGTTACTTATGTGCCCACTGCCGGAGAACTTGCCAGCGGAGGTATCACTCTTACCTTATCTTCTGCAGGTAATGGCTCCTGTAATCCAGTAACCGATAACGTTCATATTACCTACACATCTGCTCCTACGGCAGATGCAGGACCGGATCAGGTGGTTTGTGCAAACAATCCCACACTTACTCTGAGTGGCAACTATACCGTAGCTGGTGGAGCTATCTGGTCGGGTGGCAATGGAACATATAACCCGAATAATACTTCTGTGACAGCTGGTTATACGCCTTCTGCTGCAGAAATAGCCGCAGGATTTGTCTCATTAACATTAACAACAACCGGAAACGGAACCTGCGTTTCTGTTTCGGATCAGATGACCGTATTTATCTCTCCCGCACCCCAGGTAAGTGCCGGATTAGATATTACAGCTTGCCAAAACAATCCCAATGTCACTCTCAATGGTATCGTTCTGAATGCAACCGGAGGAGCCTGGAGTGGAGGAATGGGAACCTATATTCCATCGAATACTGCTTTAAATGCACAATATATACCTGCTCCTGCCGAAATCGCTTCAGGAGATGTTACACTTACACTTTCATCTACCGGAAATGGATCTTGTATGGCTTCAACAGATCAGGTTAAGATTACTTTCAGTCCTTCCCCCATAGTGAATGCCAATGTGGATCAAACGGTGTGTGCCAATAATAATGTTGTGACAATGAACGGGCAGATTACAAATGCTGGTGGTGGCTCTTGGTCGGGTGGACTTGGAGTATTCTCTCCCAACAATTCTATTTTGAATGCAACATATACTCCATCTCAAACGGAACTTAATAATGGAGTAGCAAATCTTGTTCTCACCAGCACTGGAAATGGAACCTGTCTAGCCATGACTGATACAGTACGAGTTATATATACTTCTGCTCCTCAGGTGAATGCTGGAACTGATTTCTCTGTTTGCAATAACAATGCTACTGCTCAGCTTAATGCCACTATAACTGTTGCTTCTGGAGGACTTTGGTCGGGTGGTGGAGGTAGTTTTGTTCCTAACAATACTGCCTTAAATGCTCAGTATGTTCCTACTCCTGCCGAGATTTTAAATGGATTTTTCCAGTTGACATTAACTTCTACAGGAAATGGTTCTTGTACAGCAGTATCAGATCAAGTGCAAGTAATTGTAACGCAGGCTCCGATCGTTATTGCTGGTCCAGACCAGACCATTTGTGTGGATGCATTGACCGTCAATCTGTCAGGTTTTGTCGGAGGAATAACCTCTTCAGGAATCTGGTCGTCGTCAGGCTCAGGGACCTTTGTTCCTAACGCATCTGCGCTAAATGCGTCTTATCTGGCCAGTGCTGCTGATAGTGCCAATGGATCTTTCGATCTTACGCTGACATCTACAGGGAATGGATTATGTAATCCTGTGTCAGATATGCTTCATGTTGATATTCTTCCCGCTGGAGGGGCAATTGCTGGAGCCGATATAACAATATGTGCTAATAATTCAGTTGTTAATCTTAGTGGATCAGTGACGGGTGGCGCAGGCAGTGGTGCCTGGTCTACCACAGGTTCTGGGGTATTTGTTCCGAATGCGCAGACACTAAATGCGATATATATACCTTCCAGTGCCGATACAGCCCTGCATTCTGTACACCTTATACTTACAGCCAATAGTTGTAATTTAGCTAAGGATACTCTTCTTTTAAGTATTAGTCCCGCACCACAGGTCAATGCCGGTCCAGATATAACGGTTTGTGTGGATAATATTGATATACAATTGAATGGTCATGTTTTTGGTGGGACAACAACAGGAACATGGATTACGACTGGGACAGGTACATTTTCGCCCGGAAATACGGCATTGAATGCCATTTATCAGGCTAGTTCACTTGATTCCGTCAATCAACATGTGACTTTAATATTAGTTTCCAGTAATAACGGAACTTGTGTGCCAGTTACTGATACCATGAAAATAAACATACTTCCGGCAGGTATTGTTAATGCTGGCTTTGATCAGACCTATTGTGCCAATAATGCAAATGTTCAACTGAACGGACAGATTTATGGAGGAGCTTCTATGGGTTTATGGAGTTCTTCGGGAACAGGAACTTTTATCCCATCAAATACGACATTGAATGCGATATATCTACCTAGTTCTGCAGATACGTCTACGGGAGCAGTAACTCTTGCACTTGTTGCTACGGATGCCTGCAATTTTGCAATGGATATTATTCAGGTAAACTTTAATCCTGCGCCACATGCGAATGCAGGGCCCGATCAGACCGTCTGTGCAAATAATGCAACGATTAATCTTAGTGGTTCCATTTCAGTCGCAACAGGTGGTCTTTGGTCTTCTACCGGTACGGGTGTTTTCTTGCCGGATAATGTGAGTTTGAATACACAATATGTTCCTTCTCAGAATGATATATTGAGCGGAACGGTCAGATTAATTCTAACTTCTACCGGCAATTCAAACTGTAATGCAGTGACTGATACTATGGTGGTGACAATTACTTCGGCTCCTGTTGTCTATGCTGGAGTCAATCAAACTGCTTGTTCTTCAGCTGGGTCAACTTTGTTACATGGGTCTGTTTCGAGTGGTGCTAGTCAGGGGCAATGGACTTCATTAGGGGATGGCTTGTTTAATCCTTCTGATATTCTGATGAATACCGAATATTTCTATGGTCCGTTGGATCTCAGTAACGGGTATATTGACATTGTTCTTACTTCAACTGATAATGGAAGTTGTTTGGCCGTTTCCGATACCATGCGAATTACTTTAGGTTCATCCGTTTTTGCATTTGCTGGTGTGGATCAGGCAATTTGTGCCTCCCAGGTAGCTGTAAATCTTACAGGTTTTGTCTCTGGCGGCTCATCTACTGGCCAATGGTCTTCGGGAGGAACCGGAACTTTTATGCCGGATCCTTTATCTCTAAATACTGTTTACTTATGGAGTACACAGGATTCTATCGATGGTTTTGTGGAATTATATCTCGTATCCACAAATAACGGAGGTTGCTTGGCTGGATACGACACTTTAGTCGTAGAAATTAATACGCCAACGACAATATATGTCGGAAATGATCAGAATATTTGTACAAGTGAAACTCAGATCAGTCTTTCGGCATCAATTACAGGAACTGCTAGTGCAGGAAACTGGTCAACAACAGGAGATGGTATGTTCAGTCCGTCTTCAGATATTACAAATGTGGTGTATCAATATGGTACGAATGATTTGAATTCAAGTGAAATATATCTTGCTTTTGCTTCTTCCGATCATGGTGCATGCCCACAGGCCAGAGATTCACTACGTATCAGATTCTGGCAACCTAATGTAGTTTTTGCAGGAAATGATGTAAACATTTGTGCCACCATGACAGATGTTGACCTGACGGGAAGCGTTAATGGAGGTACTTATACAGGAACTTGGTCTTCGCTTGGTACGGGTGTATTTAGTCCCTCTGCCAGCATATTGAATACCTCTTATATCCTGAGCATGGATGATTCGTTAAACGGTGGCGTACAACTGGTCTTGTCATCCATAGGTAATGCGGGTTGCCCCGTTGTGACAGATACATTGGAAATTATCATTCATCCGCTGGCAATTGTCAATGCCCTCGGTAACTTTAGTGTTTGCTCCGGAACAGATACGATTCCAGTTTCAGGTACTTTTGCCAACGCAGCGGGAGTTGTATGGTCGACCAATGGAACAGGTTCGTTTTATCCTTTCGAAACGGATATTACTACAAACTATCTTCCTTCTGCAGCTGATTTGCTTATGGGGCATGTTACACTGACACTTTCAACCACAGGAGCTACTTATTGTAATAATGAAAGCGATCAGGTTATTATTACTTTTACTGTTCCTCTGGCACCTGATTTTGCATGGACAACACCTTGTGTTAATGGAGCTGTTCAGTTTACCGATTTGACCCAAATAGTGGCTGGAACGATCACTGGATGGCGATGGCTGTTTGATGGGGCAAATCCCGACTTAAACTCCTCGCCGCAATATGTCTTTTCAACCGATGGAATTCATAATGTAAGTCTGACTGTTACTTCTAGTCTGGGTTGTTCCTATACTGTAAGTAAAAATGTGTATGTGAATCCTTTGCCCAGCGCTCAGTTTACTTCAACTATTCCATGTTATTATGACGCAGTGAACTTTTCAGATATAAGTTCTGTTTCGGCAGGAAATATTTCTAACTGGAACTGGGATTTTGGCTCAGGAAACACTTCTTCTTTGCAGAATCCTACATTTACATTTAGTGCAGATGGTATTTATCCTGTTACGTTGAATGTGGTGACCGACAGCATATGTTCTGCCAGCATAACAACCAATGTTTCCGTCCTTCCTCCTCCCACAGCTTCATTTGCTTCGTTGTTTAATTGTCAGACATATCAGGTGTCTTATACCGATCAGTCGCAGTCTAACGGCAATACCTTGGTAGCATGGAACTGGGTGCTTGGAAACGGAACCACCAGCACGTTGCAGAATCCTCAGGCTCAGTATACCGACACAGGCTCATATTCTGTTACCCTGATTGTATTTGCTTCTGCCAATTGTAGTGATACCATTCAGCAGGATATACATTTATATAATGTATTTGCCGATTTTAGTTTCGAGGATCTTTGTGCCTACGATAGTATCCCATTTACAGATGTTTCAGTAGCTTCTAACGGAACAATCAGCGGGTGGCAATGGACATTTGGAGATGAAACCAGTTCCCTTGTACAGAATCCAAATCACCTGTATTCGGCCGGTGGTAATTACGATGTGACTTTGGTTGTGAATACTACGGATGGCTGCTCGGATACTATTACGAAAGCGGTAAATCCCAAACCGATACCATTGGCTGGCTTCAGTGCTACGGCAGCAGACTATAATATCGGGACTACCATTTCCTTTATAGATGCATCTTCTGGTGGTGTTCAAACCTGGGCGTGGGACTTTGGAGATGATTTCGGAACTTCTACCAATGCAAGCTCCAGTTACACCTATACATATCCAGGGAATTACCTTGTTTCACAAACGGTGACAAATACTTTTGGATGTATAGCAACTGCGACTCAGGCTATAGTCATTCTTGATCTGGAAACCTCATTCCCTCCAGCTCTTCCTTCAGCTTTCACTCCTAACAGTGATAATAATAATGACGTGCTTTATGTCAGGGGCGGACCATTTACAGTACTTGAGTTCAAGGTGTATAATGAATGGGGAATCTTACTTTTTTCTTCGGATGATGCGGCTCTTGGATGGGACGGGACTTACAAAAGCAAAGACCAGCCCGTAGGCGTGTATGTTTATACCGTAAAAGCGACAACCGTAGAAGGGAAAGAATACAGTATTTCAGGTGATGTTACATTAATCAGGTAAATTGTAGATTATGAAAAAGATAGCGTTATTTTTAGCACTGGGGTTGTTTATAGTAACAACTTTATCTGGTCAGGATATACATTTGTCGCAGTACGATGCCAGTCCGATAATTCAGAATCCGGCCAACACGGGTGTCGACAAGAATATGAAATACAGGATTGTAAATCAGTATCGTAATCAATGGGATGCTGTAGCATATAAGTCTTTTATTTCGACAGCCCTGGCGTATGATATGCCTTTGAAAGAGAAATGGGGTGTGGGAGGATATGTTCTGAACGATAATAGTAGCAGGGTATTTAATTCTTTCAACTTCACTCTTTCCGGAAGTCATGATATTGCCATGGGAAATCAGGATAAGCATCATTTACTGATTGGTTTACAAGCAGGGATTATTCATAAAAAAATGAGGACTGGAAACTATAGTTTTGATAGTCAATATTCCGATGGCTCATTCGACACCGATTTGCCAAGCAATGAAGTGTTTGAGAAAGAAGTTCGTTTAATGCCCGAGGTAAATATGGGATTTGCCTATATGAATACTGACAAGAGCTTGAGATACAATCCATACGGCGGTCTCAGTCTCTCTCATATCACAAATCCCAGAGAAAACTTTATGTCCGAAGGCTACGAAAGCAGGCTGCCTTTAAAATATATCATTCAGATGTAAAATCACTATCAAGGAGGGCTTTTTGCTGGATCCTGCAATAATGATCATGAGACAAAGGAATGTGAATGAACTGAATTTTGGTCTCAGGTCGTTTAATGAAATTAAAGGAGCCGATCTGACTTTGATCTCGGGTTTGCAATACCGATTAAATGATGCAGTGATCGGTCATATTGGAGTGTTTTATCGTAATTTTATTTACCGCATAAGTTACGATCTTAATGTTTCGCCATTGAGCAAATTTAGCAATTACAGAGGAGGTCTTGAGTTTTCACTCACTTTTTTCAAAACCATTAATCGCGGAGGCTCAAGTTATTCAGGGAGTTGATGCGAATAGTTTTACCTATAGAAAACCGGAAAAATCTTATTTTTTACCGGTTTTTTTTATTTACATTTAGGGCGTGAAATTCTACAAGAAAATAATACTGTATATCAATTTCTGGCGAATAAAGAACCATAAACATAAGCGGTTCTTGATACTTCTCAGTATTTTGATAGGTATTATGGGCGGGTTGGCTGCTATTGTTACTAAAAACATTGTTTTTTTTATTTCTGAGACCGTTACCGGGAGTTTTGATAAAGAATATTTGAATCTGCTTTATCTGGCTTTTCCCTTTGTCGGCATCATGTTAACTGTATTGTTTACAAGAAATATAATTAAAGAGAACATCTCACATGGTATTAGTTATGTTTTAAGATCAATCTCCGGAAAAGGCGGAAAAATTCATAACAAGCACATGTATTCTTCGATGGTCGGAAGCGGTATGACCGTTGGACTTGGGGGCTCAGTTGGATTGGAAGCACCTATTGTTTTTACCGGATCGGCGATTGGCTCCTGGTTTGCTCAACTTTTCAGAGTGAATTACAAAACCACGGTACTTCTTATAGGTTGTGGCGCCGCAGCGGCTATAGCCGGGATTTTTAAAGCACCAATTACTGCCGTTGTTTTTTCTTTGGAAGTGTTGATGCTTGATCTGACCATTTCTTCTATTGTCCCTTTGTTGATTTCCTCTGTTACAGGCGCAGTGGTTGCCAATTTTTTATTGGGGAGAGAAGTCGTATTTTATTTTACCCTTCAGGATCCGGTTGTAATGGAAAATTTACCCTTTTATATTGTATTGGGACTATTTACCGGTTTGATTTCTGTTTACTTTATGCGAACAACGGCATTTATTGAACTCAAGTTTTCTAAGATTAAAAATCCTTATCAAAAAATCGCTATAGGTGGAATTATCTTGGGCGTGCTGATTTTTCTACTCCCTCCTTTGTATGGTGAAGGGTATATATTCCTTCGGGAAATACTTTCAGGGAGTCCAACTGAATTGGCCAATAACAGCCTTTTTTATGAGTTCAGGGATAATTACTGGATATTTATTTTGTTCTTGTTCTTTGTAATTGTTTTTAAAGTAATTGCCATGGCTGTTACTACCGGTGCTGGCGGCGTTGGTGGGGTATTTGCTCCTTCATTGTTTATTGGAGGAATTGCTGGTTATATAGGTGCGAAAGCTATTAATTATATGGGGGTAATACGATTGTCTGAAAGTAATTTCAGTCTGGTCGGAATGGCCGGAATGATAGCCGGTGTTATGGGGGCACCTTTAACAGCTATCTTTCTAATTGCGGAGTTAACCGGGGGATATAGCCTCTTTATTCCGCTCATAATTACATCGGCCATTTCATTTTTAACAACTCGTTATTTCGAGCATCACTCCATTTATACCAAACGCTTGGCTGAGAGTGGAGAGTTAATGACACATGATAAAGATAAAAATGTACTATTACTCATGCGCATTAAAAATGTAATTGAAAATGATTTTCTAACTATACAATATCATAAGTCGCTAAGAGATTTGGTCAACCTGATTTCGCATTCTAACCGAAATATTTATCCCGTAGTTGACGAGGAGAGAAAATTGGTTGGTGTTATATATCTGGATCACATCAGGCATCTTATTTTTAAAAATGAATTATATGACACTATGTCTGTTAGTGACTTAATGGTAGTGCCTGCTGAAATTATTTCATTAAACGATAGAATGGAAGCTATAATGGAAAAGTTCGAGAAATCTGAGGCCTGGAATTTGCCTGTTATTGAAAATGAAGTCTATATCGGATTTATAAGCAAATCCAAACTATTAAATGAGTATAGGGAAATAATGCAGGAACTTTCCTCCGAATAAGCCTAATTCATTCTTTGTATTTATTCCCTTTTTCGTAGGTAAATATCAACGATTTGTAGAAATAAATTGTTTTATGTTTCGTGAGATTGTATTTTCGAAATATTATTATCATAAAATCAATCTACTCATGAAATTCAATCTGAACCTTAAAACTATTATTGTAATTTTTTTGTTCGTTTCGAACTGTAGTTTTGCTCAACAAGTGCTTGAATGGCGAGGAATACAACGCAATGGGGTTTATCCCGAGAAAAACCTTTTAACATCATGGCCCGAAGGTGGTCCTGCTTTGTTATGGGAAAATGCTTCTATGGGTAATGGTTATGGCTCACCTATAATTACCGACAATAATATTTTTATTCTGGGTGAAACAGATTCTATTTGCTACCTGTATGCGCTTGATCTGACGGGGAAAGAGATATGGAAATCGAAAATTGGTTATGAATGGGTTTACAATTATCCCGGAGCCAGAACCACACCTACTTATGTCGACGGTCTTTTGTATGTAAGTACGGGAATGGGCATTGTATCTTGTTTTGAAGCAAGTTCAGGTAAAGAGAAATGGACTATTGATATGCAGAAAATTAATGGAAGAAATGTTCGTTTTGGATATTCTGAATCTTTACTTATTGATGGCGATAAAACGTTCTTTATGCCCGGTGGTGCCGATACCAATGTTGTTGCATTAGATCGCTTTACTGGAAAAATATTATGGATAAGCAAAGGTCTGGGGCAGATTCCGTCCTATTGTTCTCCTTTAATGATAAAACTTCCACAAAGAAATATCCTCGTTACATTTTCGAAGAATGCTTTGCTGGGAATTGATGCCAGTGATGGAAAACTTCTCTGGTCGCAGGTTCAGGATGGGGAAGGGGATGTACAGGTAAATACTCCATGGTACGAGAATGGCTACATCTATTACATTTCTGGTGATGGGAATGGCGCAGTTAAACTAAAACTGTCTGATGATGGCACCTCTATTACTGACGTCTGGAAAAACAAAAAATGTGATAATTTAATGGGCGCATTCGTCAAGGTAGATGGATATATTTACACTTCGGGTTACGAAAAACGATATTATTATGTGCTTGATGAAAAAACTGGCGATATTACAGACTCAGTAAAGTTTGACCGAGGTACAATCAATTATGCCGATGGTTTGCTTTATTTATATAATGAAAAAGGGCATATGGGACTATTTAAACCGGCAGGCCCTAAATTGGAAAAAGTTAGTTCGTTTACTGTTACCAAGGGAACCAAAGCTCATTATGCACATCCGGTGATTTGTAACGGTATACTTTATATCCGTCATGGAAAGTCCTTGCTGGCATATGATATCCGAGTAAAATAATTCAAAAAATTGAAGTTATGAAAAGAATACTTGTCTTTGCCTTTTTATCTTTAGTAATTGTTTTTTCTTCCTTGGCTCAAGAGTTAACCGTTGATCAGATCATTGAGAAGCACCTGAAAGCTATGGGCAATGATATTATGTTGAAAGTGAATACCATTATTTCTTCGGGGCATATTACGCGACAGGATTATATGCCTTTGAAAATCATTCGTATGCGTCCTAATAAATATAAGATGGAGTTTGATATGCAAGACATTACTGCGTATCAGGCATATGATGGCACGAATGCCTGGATGACAGCGCCTTGGACTGGAAACATGGAACCTCAGGTATTAACGGGGGGTGGCGCGAACGATATGAAATCTAAAGCGGAGTTCGACGTTGTTTTTTATCAATGGAAAGAAAAGGGACATAATGCTGAATTGATGGGGAAAGAGGATTATAATGGATTAGAAGTATATAAAATCAAACTGACTCAAGCTGATGGTACTATTGAGTATTATTTTATCGACAGCCGGGATTTTATACTTCAGAAAAAAATATCTTATCGCAAAACTCGGAACGGTGAAATGGAAGTTCTGACGATGTATTCAGATTATCGTGATATTCAGGGAATGAAGTTTGCTTTTTATACTGAAAGTCTGATGGGCGGGCAACCCTATTCCACAATTGAATATGAGACGATTGAAATTAACACAAAACTAGACGAAAAGGTGTTTTCTATGCCGACAGAGTAAAAAGAAAAGCTTAAACAGTCTTCCCGTTTAAGGGATATGCATATACGAAACAATTTTTTCCAGATCATTAGGGTCCAGTTTATGATTCATTCCACTGACTTTATTTTTCACCATTAGTTCAAGGTATTCCTTTTTATTGAAAGAAGGACAAAAAGGGGTAATGGTAACCGGACAATTAATCTGAGTGAAAAAAGCACTTATGTTATTTATGGTTTCATCAGCATCCGCATTTCCGAAGACCTCTTTGCCTAATTTTTCGAGACGCGGTCTGATTTTATCCTTCAGGTGCTTCATCCAGGCGG
>PHDH01000224.1 GCA_002840935.1 Bacteroidetes bacterium HGW-Bacteroidetes-21
TTACTAGCTTTTGGAGGATTAATAATACTGCTTTGGCTAAATTATCGGTATCAGTACAGATCTGATTATATCCTGTTTTTTCCGTATTTTAGATACGTTGTAACTTATGGAATGATTGCTGTAGGAATAATACTCCTTTTAACAGGGCTTTACAAAAACATTTTCAGAAAATAGCACCCAAAATAATAATCACTTTTCTTTGGCTATTCCGCCTTAGAATGGCTAATTCCAAACTTACCCGCATTAAAGGCAAACATTTTTGTTTCGCCATCCTGTGTAGTTTCACGTTCCATTTTAACGTTTTTACCTGTTAACGTAGCAAAGCCATTGACTCCTTGAGCCACATAATCCCAAAATTTGCTCTTCGACTTTTTCGAAGTAGGTGTAGAATTATGCGCCAATTTGGGTTTATTATTTTCGTTGGGTACCGTAATATCTATCTTTTCGTTATTCTCGGGCGTGTTATCTTGAGCTATTTCGGGTTTCTCTTCAGGTAACTGGGGTAACAGTTCTACCGGAGTAAGCAGTTCCTCCATGGGAACATTTTTAGCTATTTCGTTTTTATGGAAAGGCTTATCTGAATTGATTTTTTTACGCGTTTGAGTTTCAACATTTTCCTCCGAACTATTTGTATTATTAGTATCGTTAGGTCGAGTTAAATCATTATCAGAAATAACCGTTTCTGCCAATGGACTACCCTGACGTTGTCCTGAAGGATTGCTAAGAATAAAATAACCTGCCATGAGTAAAATTCCGGCAGCAGCCGACATAGATGTATATAAAAGGTATCTGACCGAACTGGATTTCTTTCGATGTAATAAGGCTTTATCAGGAAATACAATGCTTCTATCAGGCGAAAGTTTGGTCATTTGAAATTGCTTAAATGTAGCCTGATGTGCGGCAGAAGCCACCAGTTCTTTTTCAAAAGATTGCTTTTCGGACGAAGTCAAATCGTTTTCCAAATAAGCAATACAACGATATTCGAAAGAGTTTTTTTCTAATGTTCTTGTATTCGTATTCTTTTTCAGTTGCTCTTTTCCGGGCATGGTAACTTCTTCGGGAATAAGAACCATTTCCTGCATGTCTTCGAATTCGGCTTTTATATCGGCATTTTGAGTAAGAAATGTATGAAGTTCCCTTTTCTGTTCGGTTGACAGATTTCCATCGAGGTAATCGATGAGAAATATTTCGTAATTTTTTCTTGTGATTTGCATGGTGTGTGAGTTTTAGATAAGAACTTCGGGTTGGCCAATAAAATTTTTCAGAAATAATCGTGCCCGATAAATGTAGACTTTAACCTGAGCTTCGTTCAATCCGGTTATTTCTTCAATTTCTTTGTACGAATAACCTTCATAATCCCTCAACATGATGGCCGAACGCTGATCATCGGGTAGCTGCATGATGGCTTTTTCGAGTATTTCACCTACGTCAGAATATTGTTCGGAATGTGCATGTAACAATGTTTCTGTAGCATCCCATGAACTTTTGTATTTTTCTTTCCTTATAGCATCTATCATGGTTCGGTATGCGGTAGTAAATAAATATGAACGCGCTTTGTCGAAATTGACTTTTTCTACATTTATCCATAATTTTTCGAAAGAATCCTGCACAACATCCTGTGACTTCTCCTTATCACGGAGATTTTTCAGAATAAATCGATATACATTATCTGAGTATAAATCAACTACTTTATTGTATTCAGCAGGCGTCATTTCGTAAATTATAAACCTTAGACGATTGGGTATTTAAAAAAGTTACAACCTTATCTAGAAAAAAACCAGGTTAGTTCAGTTGAATTTTTGGGGTCGAACTGATAACCATCCCGATCGAACGACTTAATATCCTCAGCATCAGTAATTCTATTGCTAATAATATAATGCGTCATCATACCTCTTGCTTTTTTAGTATGTATCCCAACAATGGTATTTCGACCATGATCTTTTTCAATAAAAACCGGTGAAACTACCGGGACGTTGATTAATTTTTGGTTTATTGCCTTAAAATATTCGGTAGAAGCCAGATTTACAAGATAATGTATTCCCTGTTCTTTCATGGACTTGTTTATTTCGTCCGTTATCTTGTCTCCCCAGAATTTATAGAGGTTTTTTCCCTGACTATTTTTAAGGTTCGTATTCATTTCAAGACGATAAGGCATCATCAGATCAAGCGGTCTCAAGAGTCCATATAATCCCGATAAAATCCGCAAATGCTTCATCGAAAACTCCAGATCAGAAACCGTAAAATTTTCTGCACGCAATCCTTCATACACATCCCCCTTAAAAGCAAAAATAGCGGGACGGGATTTTTCCTCGGGAAAAGGAACTCGCCAACTTTGATGCCTTTCATGATTTAATTCAGCCAGCGATGAACTAAGTTTCATAAGTTTCATGAGATCCGTTACGCTGATTTGTTTGAGTATATCTATGAGTTCCTGACTCTCCTTCAGAAAAGAAGGAATAGTATAGTTTTTCATGACCGATGTTCGGCTGAAATCCATGGTTTTCGAAGGAGAAAGGACCAGCATCAGCATAGATAAGAGATTTTTGGCATTCTGCCTTGATTTCGGATGCAAAATATGGATAAATATTTAAATATCAAACTAATTATTAAAAAACATTATATAGATAACCTGCGAACATTAACTTTACATGCTGATATTCTTCACATTATATCAATTTAATAAAACGACAATAATTTGAATAAGTTGGTGTATCTTTGATCAATAAATCAATGTTTTGACTATCATCAGGCTATATCTTTCCCTTTTTTCGGTCATGTCGTTCCGGCGAATATGGAATTATCTACTGATGATCAAGGGGTTTTATCTATCGTTGCTATTCAGAAAAGTGATTGTATGGGGACAGCCTTTTGCTTTGTCGGCAGAATTGGTAAGAGGTTGCAATCTTCACTGTCCGGGTTGCGTAGGAGGCACGTTACATGGCGAAGATGTTAAACAAATGTCTCCCGGGCTACTTGAAAAAACGCTGATTTCTGTTTATAAAAGAACATTCTATTTACAGCTTTGGTTTCAGGGCGAACCCTTTTTATATAATGAGCTTACAAAAGCTTTTCAACTATCTCAAAAATACCGCATGTTTTCGGTGCTTGCGACCAACGGGCTACTACTGAATGAAAGTATAAACCAACAACTCATTGACGGAAAATTAAAAAAACTAATCGTTACCATTGACACTCTTCCTTCGTCCGAAAATGGCTATAGGGTTGGCGGCAACGAAGCCTCGGTGGTTACTCATATCAAACAACTGGTTCAGCAAAAAAAACTGCACAAAAGCAAATTGCCCTGGATAGAAGCCCAAATGATTGTAACCTCTGAGAATGAAAATCAGATCGACGAATTTAAACGCGTTTTAAAAGAAGCCGGTGCCGATCATGTACGTTTAAAACCGGCTCATTTTAACCGATTGGATGATCCCGACTTACCTGTCCCCTCAAAGTATGCCCGCTACAAAAAGCATCCGACAGGCATATGGGAGCCCATACAGCCCATCCGGAATCGATGCAGGCGCCTATGGTCAACCCTGGTTATCTCACACAAAGGGCAGGTGGTGCCCTGCTGTTTCGACAAAGGAATAATGTATCCGTTGGGAAACGCCAATCAGGAAAATCCCACTAAAATATGGAAAGCTGAAGCTTTTAATAAATACAGAAAGGCTATACTTAAAAATCGCAGACAAGCCGACATTTGCAGAAATTGCACGGAATAAAGCCAAATGATTGTTTAAGTATAACTTTTTATTGGATGAATTAATTTTTCTATCCTTATTAATATTTGAACCGAAAATTATATCTTGCATTTCGAATAATATTTCAATATGATACTTCTACTAATCTCCTTAGCCCCGGTAATTACTATTTTATTATATGTCTATTTTCGCGACAAATATGAAAAAGAACCTATAGGTCAATTGCTAAAAGGCTTTTTCTCGGGACTGCTGGTTTTCGTTATTTGCGTTTTTGTAGAGTTACTAATTTCGGCTTTATATTCATCAGGAAATGTGTATGTAAAAGCTTTTTACGATGGATTTATTGTCGCCGGGTTCACCGAAGAACTTTTTAAATTTCTCGCAGTAATGCTGCTTTTCTGGCACAACCGGAATTTCAACGAAAAATTCGATGGCATTGTATATTCGGTCTTTGTGTCACTGGGCTTTGCTGCTACAGAGAATATATTTTATGTCTTTGAAGGCGGCTTATCAGTGGGCATACTTCGTGCATTTACTGCCGTTCCAGCCCATGCCCTTTTCGGTATCATCATGGGCTTTTATATAGGTCTGGCGCGTTTTGACGAGAAACGATCCGGACTTCTTTTATGGTCGGGCTTTTTCTACGCCTGGATTTTCCACGGACTATACGACTTTCTTCTGATGACCGGCAATGCGTGGTTTGTGCTGCTCGAAATACCTTTTATGATTTTCCTTATTCGAAAAGCATTAATAAGAATGCGCAGGTTATCTGCAGAATCTGTATTTATCAAAACAGATAACGATTAACCCAATATTTCGTAAGCCTGATTTCGTCTTTTTGGCATAAAACCGGCATCAGTAATCACTTTTTGCATTTCTTCGGCGTTGAGTTTATGATTGGCTCCGGCTGCCGAAACCACTTTTTCTTCCATCATAATGGAACCCATGTCATTGGCGCCAGCGTGCAGACAAATGCGGGCGATTTCAACACCCGCAGTCAGCCAGGAAGCCTGAATATTGGATATATTATCGAGCATAATGCGGCTAATGGCAATCATCCTCAAATAAGACGTCTCTGTGGCCGCAGTTAGCGAAAACTTTTTGTTCAATCGTGTTTCTTCCAATTGAACCGGCCAGGGAATAAAGGCCAGAAAACCCGGTCCATTTCCATTCACTTTGTCCTGCAACTGCCGGATTCTGTCGAGGTGCTCAATACGTTCGGCGGGGGTTTCAATATGTCCGAACATCATAGTAGCTGAAGTTAACACCCCTTTACGATGTGCTATCTGCATTACATTGAGCCAGTCGTCGGCATTACATTTTGCCGGGGAAAGGATGTTCCGTACCCGATCACATAATATTTCGGCACCAGCGCCCGGCAGACTGTCCATGCCATGTGATAAGAGCATGTCCAGCACCCCTTCGGGTGTCATGTTTTCTTTTTTGGCCAGAAAAACGATTTCGGGAGGACCGAGGGCGTGTAGTTTAATATCGGGATATAAGATTTTTAATCGACGAAAAAGCGCACAATAATAAACCAGACCCAAATCAGGATTTAAGCCCCCCTGAAGTAAAACCTGATCACCTCCTGCTTCAATAAGTTCTTCAATTTTCTTGCTATACTCATCAATATCGGTAATATAAGCATCTCCTTTGCCGGAAACAGTACAGAAGTTACAAAAACTACACTGTACCATACAAACATTAGTAATATTAATGTTTCTATCAATTTGCCAAGTAACAATTTTATCGGGGTGCTTATGGTATCTGATCTGGTTGGCCGTTTCCATTAACAAAGTCAATGGCGCATTTTCATATAAAAACAGCCCTTCTTCTTTTGAAAGGCGTTGTCCTCTGATTGCTTTTTCAGCTATAACTTCTATTTCCATGGCTATTATGGTCGGGCCTACCTTCTGGTAGCCCCACCAGGAATCGAACCTGGATTTAAAGTTTAGGAAACTTCCGTTCTATCCATTGAACTATAGGGCCAAAGAAATGCAAAACTATGAAAAATATCCTTTCGCGAAAGAAATCCTGTTAAAAAAGATGTGAATAGAGACGTTTATTTACCTTAATATTATTGTCTTTCAATATAATATATTTTTTTTAGTGCCGGATAATAACTTTTTGACTTGTAATGAAATTGTTTTTACGACAATAAATACATTTATAAAAACTAATGTTGTTGATTTAAACGTTTTATAGGGAATGAAACGGGCACTTAAAATATTTGCATTTATTGTAACAGGGATTGTCCTGCTCATTTTACTATTAAGCTTTATTGTATCGTATTTTTATGCTGATGAAGTAAAACAGATTATACTGAGCGAACTCAATAAAAGTATCAAAACAAAGATATCGGCCGAAGAGATTGATATTTCTATACTCAGTAAATTCCCAAATGCCTCCCTTGGTATCTGTCAACAATAAAATATTTCCCTGATTTATTTCAATTGCCTTAA
>PHDH01000225.1:0-5607 GCA_002840935.1 Bacteroidetes bacterium HGW-Bacteroidetes-21
GAACAGATGAAGATTATCCTGCCATAGCGGCATTGCCTTATTCAATACGACTTGACGTGCCCAATACTGTCTTCACAGGCCAGTTAATTGGAATGAGTTACGATACTGTGGGCATTTCACTTAATTACAACGACACCTTGTATTATGATCTAAATGGGGATTCCATCGACGATATTTACGTCATACACGACTGGTTCTCGTCGATGATGGCATATACCTACAGCTACAAAATTGGTACTTTGCCGAATACTTCTATTAGACTTACATCGCCTGCTAGACAACCATTAGAAGCCATTTACGGCGAACAGCTCAATTGGTCGTGTTCATGGATCAGTGGCACAAAAACACTTCGTTACGGATCTTCCTATGGTGATTCCTACAGCGCTGTACCAACCAATGCTCCATTTTACATGGGACTTCGTATCGAGACATCATCGGGCTCTACTTTTGGTTGGATAAGATTGAATGTAAGTAATGGTTTTCAGGTGCTGGATTATGCTGTTTCCGAAACATTAAGCCAAATTCCCGGCAATACTACCACAAACAAAAAAATCGCTGTTTTCCCTAACCCTGCCGACGACTATCTTACTCTTTCATTCCCCGAACCAGCAAACGATAACACCCAAATTACTATAATGGATATTTCCGGAAAAACTGTTTACTCAAACCTTAATAATTCACCAGAAAACAACCTGAGTATTTCCGTCGCACACCTGCCAGAAGGCTTATATTTGCTCAGTACCAGAACCAATAATCAAGTTTACAATACCAAGTTTATTGTCAGGTATTGAGACAATTTGCAAAATTGCTTATTTTATAATTCTATAAAACTACTTGTTTTGACAGATAAGCAAAGCATTGTACACGAAACCTCTCTCAATGATATACACTAAGCAAACGAACAAACAAAAAAAATATACTGATATATGATCTTTCGTTGTAACTTTCATGACATATCTATCAGAATTACATGATTTTAATGATAATGATATAATATTAATATCGAAAAAAGAAATCAGTTGTACGAAAACCGATGTGCAAAAAATGTGTATTTTGGTCCCTAGTAGTTTAGTTTGTGATGAACATAAGCTACTAAAAAGAGAAAAGAAATCTTTAAGCTTCATTCTTTTAATTTTATATCGGACAACTGTTAAAGCTTCAGAAATAAAATAAAGACTTTTTGACAAATTTTCTTATTTTTGAGAAAATTTTATTTTATGAACGCTGTATTTTCCCGCACTAAGATTATTGCTACCATTGGACCAGCATCTTCGTCATACGAAATGTTAAAGAAACTTGTTGAAAAAGGAGTAGATGTTTTCAGGCTCAACTTTTCTCATGGGAAACATGAAGATCATGCCGAAGTATATTATCGTATCCGCGAATTAAATGCCAAGGAAAACCTGAATATTGCGATAATGGCCGATTTACAAGGTCCAAAACTCAGAGTGGGTGAAATGGAGAACAACGGAGTTAACCTGGTAGAAGGCAAAGAGTTTAAAATATTCAACTATCCCTGCACCGGAACATCCGAGCAGGCTTTCCTTACTTACGAAAAATTTCCACAGGACGTAAAACCCGGTGAAGATTTGCTCATAGACGATGGGAAACTAAAACTCAGGGTAAAATCAACCAATGGCATAGATACCGTTATTTGCGAAGTCATTAATGGCGGCATACTTTCTTCCAAAAAAGGAGTCAATTTACCCGACACCAAAGTTTCGCTTCCCTGCCTGACCGAAAAAGACCGCGCAGACCTTGAATTTGCCCTGAATCTGGGCGTTGACTGGGTTGCTCTTTCATTTGTCAGAACCGTTACAGACATTGTTGAAATTAAAGAATTCATTAAGAAGCACAAGAAACATGCTTTTGTTATTGCCAAAATTGAAAAGCCCGAAGCACTCGAAGAAATCGACAACATTATTGATATGACGGATGCCATTATGGTTGCCCGTGGCGATTTGGGTGTTGAAGTTGCTTTTGATAAAGTCCCGATTATTCAGAAAGAAATCGTTGAGAAATGTATCAATGCTTCTAAGCCCGTGATTATTGCCACGCAAATGATGGAAAGTATGATTACCACGTTCCGTCCCACCCGCGCCGAAGCTACAGATGTTGCCAACGCCGTTCTGGATGGTGCCGATTGTCTCATGCTGAGCGGAGAAACATCGGTTGGAAAATATCCTTCGGAAACCATTGAGAGCATGGAGAAGATTATTCAGTACGGAGAAATCAAGTCGTACAAATACTTTAAAAATAATCCACCTTCGGGCATGAGCCCCACATTTCTCACCGACTCCATCTGTTTTAACGCTTGTAAACTGGCCGAACAATCGGATGCCAAAGCTATTATTACCTTTAGTCACTCGGGGTATACAGCTTTCAGAATAGCCGGATACCGCCCAAAAGCAAACATTTTTGTCTTTACTTCTAATAAAGAGCTCATTCCCCGTCTGGCACTTGTATGGGGCTTGCGTTCGTTCTATATGCAAGAAATGGACAATATTGATAACGCTATTGAGTATTCTATCCACACGCTGGTTGGACAAGGAATGCTTGAAACCGGCAATATTGTAGTACATTCAGGTTCTACACCACTGTACAAAAGAGGTCAGACAAACATGTTGAAAATCAGCTATGTGAAATAGTTATTTAAAGCCTACCCATTTCACTTCCTGCACATCGAAAAAGTTCTTTTCAACGCCGGGTGTTTCCAGTACGATTCTTCCCAAAGCATCCACTCCCCGGTGAAATGCAGTGGTTTCTTTTCCCGTTTTTAAACGAAAAACACATTCCCGACCATAGCCCAATAAGTTCTTATGGTATTCGCTGTCAATATTGTCCCACTTTTGAAGCTCATAAGTATGGAGCCTTGATTTAAGGCAAACTGACATTGTTTTTAAAGCATCTTTCACTTTAAATTTGGCCCCGGTAATTTCTTTGAGTGAAATGGCCTGAATTTCTGCGGGAAATTTTTCCTGATTCAGGTTAACTCCCACGCCAATCACTGTACCATTCAGATTTTGCCCTGTAATGAAGTGTTCAATAAGTATACCTGCAATCTTTTTATCGTTCACCAAAATATCGTTCGGCCATTTTATCACAGCATTCTGAGTATATAGGCTGATGAAATCAAAGACGGCCAGAGCAATTGATTTCGACATCCAGGCCTGGGTATTCGCTTTCATTAAATACTTAACGTACATTGAAAAGGTGAGGTTCATCCCCGGTTCAGAAACCCATAGATTTTCGCCCTGTCCTTTTCCGGCAGTCTGTTCTTCAGCAATGACAATGGTTTCGTGAACCGCTTTGCCTTCAGAAGCCAGGTTCATCAGGTATTGGTTCGTCGACGTAGTTTTATCCAGCTCAATAATTTTCATGTTATACTGCTTTGGGGAATTCAATAAAAAAGGTAGTTCCTTGATTTACGGCTGTCACAAAACGAATACTGCCGTTCATACCTTCCACAATTTTTTTCACAATGGCAAGACCCAGCCCCATTCCACTCGACTTTGTGGTAAAGTTTGGTGTATACAATTTATCCTGTATTTCGGCGGGAATACCTGTACCGTTATCCGAAATTTTCACCATAACTTCTTGCGGATATCCTGTCATTTCAATCTTAATCTCCCCTCTAACATCCTGTGGGATGGCCTGAATGGAGTTTTTGAGCAAATTATTAAACATACGCAAAACATGTTCTTTATCTGCCAAAATCCAGAGTTCTTCCTCGTTTTGAATATTCAGTACAATATCTAAATTGCCAATATGTTCGTACAAGGGCAACAGAGATTTTCCCAGTTCCACCAGATTTACCCGTTCAAGTTTCGGAACAGGCATACGGGCAAAAGTCGAAAATTCGGAAGCGATCACCGACAGGCTATCTATTTGCTCTATCAATGTCTTCGACACTTTATCTATCATCCCTTCCCAATCCGGCATTTTCTCAGCATGTGCTTTCTGCAAGTACTGTATGCTGATTTTCATGGGAGTCAGCGGATTTTTAATCTCGTGGGCTATCTGTTTGGCCATTTCCCTCCATGCCCTTTCTCTTTCCGACTCAGCCAGCATTTCGGCGCTTTGTGCCAGTTCATCCAACATACGGTTATATTCAGAAACCAATGCTCCAATCTCATCCATACGATGATAATGAATAGGCTCATTTCTCTTGCCCAAACTCACCTTTTGCAACTTCTGTTGTATCATGGCCAAAGGACGGGTAAGACTGTCGGATAACCAAATGGTAAGCCATATTCCCACCATAAAAAGCACCAGAAAAATGTTAATTACAGCGACAATAAAATCGCTCACATCTTTGGTCAGATCGGCTTGTCGGGTAAAATACGGCAGATTAAGATAGGCCAGTAATTTTCCCTGATGATTAAAGAAAGGAACATAACCCGAATAATATTGCAACGAACCAATATTCTCGGTATGCACATATTCCATTCGCATGTTACTCACCATTTCGTAATACGCCGTTGGGTTCATCATGGTTCCAAATATTCCCTTACTAAAGACTTCATTTCGTGAGGAAGAATACAATACCCCGTTTTTATCGTAGAGATGAATATCGGTATAAAAGACATTGGAGAACTTAATTAAAAGGCTGGTAACCGATTCAAGGTCTGTTGCACTCAAATTTTCCTTCTGTCCTAATTTATGATTCAGTTCGACCAATACCGACTGAATTTTTTCGGAAATCACTTCCTGATGCTTATCCCTGTATTTCTCCAGCATATAATAAATAGTCACCGAACCAAGCATAATAAGTGAAAGCAAAAAGACAGATAAAAAAGCTACCCGGATTCTTTGTTTTACCGAAATTACCTGCCGGAAGGATTTATGCCTCAAACCAACCAGAAGTAAATACATCAAAAAGAACAATGAAAAAATGGTGAAGAGATAAGAGAATAAAGTAATGTAATTGTAGAAGGTAACCTTTTTGCTTGTAAGTACTAACAAGTTTTCAGTATCAGGCCGATATATCAAATGATCGTATCCATCCATCAGAACCTCGCTGAATTCGGCAAATTTTCCCTCGAACAACCGGGAGGTTAGATAATACTGAAATTTTCCTGTAGCAGAGACAAGTTTCCCTTCGCGATAAAAAGCATAACTATAGTCTTCCAGTTTCCTTATCTTCTTTAAGCTCTCATCAACAAGAATATCAGGATATCCCAAAACGTGGGTTACCAGTTTTGAGTTTAATTCAATAAAAAGCTTATTCGAGACGGTATCCGCCCCTTTATTATACTCAAAAACACCCAAATAACTTATTCGACCATTCCCATTATCAACGTAATAAAATTTTGTTCCTTCAATCTCAATGCTATTCTCCGAAACGATTCTATCAAAGTACTGAAAACAAGGATAGACCTTACTATTCTGCTGAAATTTCAAATTATCCCATGGTCCACAGAGAGTCGTTTGAATATCATATTTCGACCAGAATCTATATAAATAATTCTCTCTTAAGTACTTAAAAACACGTTCCTGATTTTCGTAAGGTTTTTTCGACAGCTCCTGAAGTATATAATCTTGTTCCAGTTTATCAGAAATTTCCTCCATTTGGAGTTCAGCATAGACATCCCTTTCGTTACTTAA
>PHDH01000225.1:5635-11755 GCA_002840935.1 Bacteroidetes bacterium HGW-Bacteroidetes-21
GTTACTTAAACCTACAATCAAAGCTTTTTTAACTTGTCGGCTTTTCATATTATAGTGCCACGAAAAATGGCCAGAGATAAATAATGCAGATAAAAGCAAAACAAGAATAACATTCGAAATGAGCTTTGATTTCCTAAACCTAAAAACCACAAAGAGTAAAAAGCCCAATAAAACTATATATAGTATAAAAAACAGATCCGGAATATTCTTAAAAACAAAATACTCAATAAGCAAAACGACTAAATAAATCAATCCAACAACACCTATCAGTATATTTTTACTGATGCCATTATACAAAGCAAGGCGTATTAATTTTTCCAAGATCAGGACTAGAGAACCCAGTAAAACACTATAAATAACGAGAATAATCAAACTAAAATAATCCGAATCGAGTATATTATACAAGCTTACAGAAATTCCCGAATGGTAGACCAGCGATTTCAAAACGCCCGAAACGACTTCTGCAAAGACAAAGAATACAAAAAACATCAAATACATCCGATAACGATTCTCTGTCCTGATAAGTAACGACTTTTTATTAAACAAAACGGCTATAACCAATAAAAAAAAGACATTCATCAGGAGATCTCCTATCGAAGGAATCAAACTCGACGAAGCATAGTAAAGCGGTGAAAACAATTCGCTTTCATATAAAAACTGGGGCCAGTGTAACCAGGTCGAAAAAACTCTAAATAAGACAAATAGCAAAATTACGAGACCCAGAAATAGATATTTATACTTAAAAGATATTACATTATTAATATTGAATATCAACAAGAAAAAGCAAAACAATGCCAGTACAAATGTAATATCCAGCCAGCCAACATTCTTCGTAATATCTTCCTCATCAGCATTATCTGGCATAAGACAAAACATAAATTCGCCATTGGTATCCGTCACATTAAAACTGCCGGGGACGGGAATATTTGAGACATTAAAACCATTACAGGATGTCAAATTCGACCTAAAATCAGATTTCAGATATTCATTATTGATCGAATAATTTCGCTTCAGCAACACATAAGATGTTAGCTTGTAATCACCTGAGATTTGGGATTTACAAAGCACCCAGGCATTGTTGATATACGATAATTTATAACTGTTGCTGTCGGCTATAAAACCCGGCTGAATAAATGCATTATCCGACCAATAGACCAATTTGCTTTTGTATTCGATAGTAATAATAAACTCTTCTTTATCCAGCTGATTTTTCCAGTCGTTTCCCAGTTCAGAGGTAAATCTTTTGTAGCCGATTCGCTGCACCGAAGAAAGAACAGAGTCGGCATAAACATCCAAAAGGCTTTCGGCATCCAGGACTTTCGACGCGATTTGAATTGTATCCGGCTCCTCAATATTTACTGATTCATTACGGAAACAAGAGCCCATACCTGTTATCAGAAAAAACAGGATGGAAACAATGGCCAATATATAAATACGGTTTTTATGTCCGTATAATTTCATGAGAAGATTGATTATTAAACAAAGTTAGTCTTTTTTCGTGAAAGCTAATAATGATGATATGGTGTATTATTCAGTATAGAAAACGCTCTGAATATTTGCTCAGACAGAACCACTCGTGCCAGTTCGTGAGGGAAAGTCATGGCCGAAAGGGCTAATTTATAATCGGCTCTCGCCAGTATTTCCTTATCGAAGCCATAAGGACCTCCGATAATAAACACCATTCTTTTATAAGATTTATTTAAAGTCTGTTGAACCATGTTAGAAAAAGCAATGGAGTCGATGTTTTTTCCATTCTCATCCATGATGACACAATAATCACCCCCAACGATGTATTTTATAAATAAGGCCGATTCCTTCTTTTTCTGCTCGGTTTGAGGAAGTGAAGTATGCCCGGCAGGTTCTTTAATAATAACATGTTCAATGTCGTTGTAACGCGAAATTCTTTTCACATAATCGTCAACCAATTGTTTCATGGCATCGTTATGAGTTTTACCAAAAGAAAGAATTATTAATTTCATTTTTTTGTATTCAATTTTTTTTATAATTTCGATTGTGCAAAAATGGTGTAATTTTTGATGTTTTAAAAGCAAAATATTCTAATTATGAAAAAGTTCGGTATGGCTTTAATGACAGTTTTTCTCTTTTCACTGATAACAACCCAATTATTTGCGGTTTCTATTCCTGAAGGAGTTATTAATTCATTAAAAACAGGAAATGCAAAAGAATTAAGTAAGTTTTTCAATACTAATATCGAACTGGCGGTTTTAGATAAAGAAGATGTATATAGCAAGACGCAGGCCGAAGTAATTTTAGCCGACTTCTTCAAACAGAACACTGTTTCGGGTTTTACTGTCGTCCATCAGGGAGGCAAAGAAGGATCGCAGTATGTGATTGGAAACCTAACAACTTCAAAAGGCACTTTTAGGGTTAACATCTATCTGAAAGAAGTCAACCAGAAGACTGTCATTTCACAATTGCGCATTGACAAAGGCGAATGAACCCATCCGAACTCCACCTCTTATTTAGTCAGTATTTAAACGAAGACATCGGCTCCGGTGATCATTCTACACTATCATGTATTCCTGCGGATATCCGGGGGAAATGTGTACTTAAAGCCAAACAGGAAGGAATTATTGCCGGGCTGGATATAGTAAAAGAACTTTTTCTTTATACAGATCCCAGTTCAAAAATCACTTTCATGGCGAAAGACGGAGACGCCATTCAGCCCGGAGATCAACCCTTTACTATAGAAGCCCGTCGGCAAAAACTACTTTCAACCGAAAGACTGGCCTTAAACATCCTTCAACGCATGTCGGGCATAGCGACAGAAACACATTTATATAATCTAGAACTTAAAGGCACTAAAACCCGATTGCTCGACACACGAAAAACAACTCCGGGCTTCAGATATTTCGAAAAAGAAGCGGTAAGAATCGGTGGAGGAACCAATCACCGTTTCGGATTGTACGACATGATTATGCTGAAAGACAACCACATTGACTTTGCCGGAGGTATTGAAAAAGCCATCGATATGAGTCTGCAATATATGTCAGACAATAAGCTACAACTTAAAATTGAAGTGGAGACCCGTTCGCTGGATGATGTAAAAAGAGTTCTGGCACACGGGAAAGCCGATCGAATAATGCTGGACAATTTTTCGCCGGAATTAACAAAAACAGCCGTTGAAATTATTCAGGGTCGTATCGAAACCGAGTCGAGCGGTGGCATCACTTTGCAAAACATACGTGACTACGCTCTTTGTGGGGTCGATTATATTAGCATTGGCGCTCTCACTCACCAAATTAAAAGTCTGGACCTTAGCCTAAAAGCATTATTTTAAATGAAGCCCCGTAAGCTGCTCCGCAGAATCAACAATAAAGTTGAGCGCGTTCTGGATAAAGTAGTTATACCGGGCTTTGATGGAATTCCATTATACCGAGTTATTGTATTTTTCCTACAGAACATCAAACAAGGCTCACTCACTGTAAGAGCATCATCTATTGCTTTCAATATTTTTCTCGCCATATTCCCTGCGCTCATTTTCTTTTTCTCTATGATAGCTTATATCCCCATAGAAAATTTTCATGAAGAATTATTACATCTGTTAAAAGGCATTATGCCAGAGTATGCTTTTCAAACTATACATACGACAATAGTGGATACAATATCCAACAAAAGAACAGGATTATTGTCGCTGGGATTTATCATGACACTTTACTTCGCGGCCAATGGCGTAAACTCCATGATTTCGGCTTTCAACGCTTCACAATTGGCAAAAGAAACCCGTGGGTGGATTGAAAAAAGAGTCACTTCGATTATTATTGTCGTTGCCGAAAGTGTTCTGTTAACTCTGGCTATCGGTATTATTGTCTTCAGTCAGAAGTTCTTTAATCTGATGCTGGAAATGGGCTGGATAGAAAAAAACATCACTTTTTATCTCATTGTCTTCGGCAAATGGATAGTCAGTATTGCCCTATTGTTTTTTGCCATCTCATTTCTGTATTATTTTGCCCCTGTCAGAAAAAAACGATTCAGACTCATTTCTGCAGGATCAACGCTGGCAACAGGATTACTTATCCTGACCTCCGTTGGGTTTTCCTATTATGTAAACAATTTTGCAAATTATAATAAGATATACGGTTCGCTTGGAACATTAATTGTACTTTTATTGTGGTTTTACTTTTCTTCCTTGGTTTTACTGATCGGTTATGAACTAAATCTCAGCATACGACAATACAAACCTTTAGAATTACCAAAACCAGAAGAGCAACCTTAAATGAAGATTTTGCGTATGAAAGAAAAATCCGGAAATTATGAATAAAGCTGTTTTATTGCTATTTGGACTCTTGATCCCATTCCTGATCATAGCACAGGAGAAAACAAATTATGATGATCTTGAAAAAATTGACGGAGTTTTTTACCAAAAAGGCAACAAGAAGCCTTTTACAGGTCAGTGTTATTTGACCCACCCAAATGGTCAACTCGGAATGGGGGGAACAATCACAAATGGATTGCGCGACGGAGAATGGTTCTGGTTTTATGAAACCGGGGTAAAAAAACGTTTTGCGACTTATAAAAACGGCGTTAAGCAAGGGGCTACTATTTTTTATCACAAAAACGGCCAGAAAAGATGTGAAATTATTTTCGACAACGACCAGAATATACGTCAGACAACGTGGGACGAAAACGGTAAAAGAATTAAAAATCCTTCCTTCGAAGAATTTAAGTAACATGAAATCAAGTCTGGTCTATCTTCTTTTTATTCCTTTTTTCATTTTAATTACCAGTTGTGGTAAGTATGACGAAGGTCCTTCTCTGAGTCTTCTCAGCAAAAAACAACGGTTTACAGGTACCTGGGAACTGGCCCGTTTTTATATCGGCGAAAACCAGATACAAATTACAAACAAGGAAGAAATGACCGTCAATAAAAACGGTACTTTCACCAAGTCTATAATTATCAGCACGAACTCATTTAACAGCAACGGGAACTGGGAATTTTCGGAGGACAAAGAAAGTTTGCTCATGAAATACTCGGCCACCACAACTGAGACATGGATGATAAAACGTTTGTCGAACAGACAACTGTTTGCAGAATTCCAAACCCCATCTTCGGTTTACAGATACGAATACGTAAAAAAGAACAAAGATTAAATTCAAAAGAATGAACAAGTACTTCAAAGGAATTACTCTGGGAGCCCTTGCGGGCATTCTGGATGTTACTCCCATGATAATAATGAAACTTCCTATTGAAGCAAACCTTTCGGCTTTTTCGATGTGGGTTATAATCGGATTTTTCATCTCAGCTTCAACTCTTCAGATAAATGCCGTATTAAAAGGTATACTTTATTCCTTTCTGACACTAATCCCATCGGCCATACTTATTGGTTATGAAGATATCATGGCACTCGCCCCTATTTCGGGAATGACATGTCTCCTGGGGGCACTTTTGGGATATTTCATTAACAAAGCAAAGTAACTTTAAAGATCATGAAACACATTTTTTTATTTTTGGTATCTTCCTTCCTTATTCATTCATTACCCGCCCAAACCATTACTGAACTTTTTGTAGCCTTACCCGACAGTTCTGTTCTGGGGATTTCAAAAGCAGAACGGGAAAAAATTATCAAATATTCGTTAGACAACAAGAATGCAGAGAATGCTTACGAAGATATCCGAAACTATAACCTACAATATGCATTGGAAATAATCGACATTAAAAACGGATATCTTAAACTGGTTGGTGCCATCGAAGGAAAATGGGATATGTGTTACTGGAATCTGGGCAATGGAGCCAAATTGGTTGTAGCATATGAAGAAGGATGTGGACCGGTTTGCATTGTCGAACAGTTTGATTTTTACCGTTTTGAAAACAACCTATTTACACCACTCAGTACCAACACTATCATACCAGAAATTTACAACGACTTTTTTGTTGGAAATGTAGAACAGCAAAAAAAACTACTCGATAAGAACGACATAACTGCTACGCTACTTTTTGAAATTCCAAGAACCGGAAAAAACATTGTTGCCCGTTGGGGAAACGAAAATTCGGCCGATGTTTATAAGCCATATGCCCTAGGTAATTAGTCGGCCCTTAAAAACACTACAACACACTTATTAACAGATATTTGCTCGTAACTTTATTTGGTTAGATTTGCA
>PHDH01000003.1:0-1542 GCA_002840935.1 Bacteroidetes bacterium HGW-Bacteroidetes-21
ACCGTCTATCCACATCATGGTAGTAGTGGTATCTCCAACTACACTGCCAGATCCTCCTGCGTTACTTGCAGCAACAATTGCCGCAATATAGCCAATGTGAACCTTTTGCTTAAATACAACCAGCGCAATAGTCCCTCCTATCATGGCTGCTGCAATATTATCAAGGAATGAAGACAGAACGAAAATCAGAATGAGTAGGACAAAGGGGCCTTTCCAATCGTTGGGCAAAAATTTGGGTAGCCAATCGGGTACGCCGGATTCCTCAAATTGCCGTGCCAATATGGCAAATCCAACCAAAAGCCCAAACAAGTTTAATAATATGGGCCATTCTCCCTGACGTTCATGCTTATTAACTATTTGGTCGAGAATAGAATTTTCGCCCAAAAAATGTTCATACACATTAAAGCCCGAATCGAAAACTAATTTGTAACTAAAAATTACAATTAATCCGGTTACTGCCACTTTCAATGTGTGGTGATGAAACAATGCAACTCCAATCAGAGTGAGGGCAAAGAGTATGAATTCTATTCTTATGCCAGCAATAGAAGGACAGGTTTGGCAAACAGAACCTTCGGCAAATGAGCTGAGGGGTAGTAGAAAAAAGGCGAGTGGCAACAACACCCATTTATAATTATTGATTTTAAACTTTTTCATTTTCAGTTTTTTAAATATTAGAGAATACGAGAAATTGACCTTAGATTAAGGTTCAATGAATACTTTCTAAAAAGAAAGTCTTGTAATGTTCTCTAATTCCGAAAATTGTGAAAAAGAAGAAAAAGAAAAATGTTTAAATCACGACAAAAAACATATTCGTCATTGTCTGCAATATAAAGTTCTGAAAAAACTAATATTTGTTTGGCAAATCGTGGAATTTTAAAACTATTGAATTCGAAACTACAGGTTTCTATTCCCGAATAATTATTTACTTTATTGGATGGGTGATTGTTTAGAGGAAGAGGGGAATAACTTGAGAATACTTGATCTTCATCCTGAGTAAGGCTCGTTGTATTCTTTGATTCGGAATAAACGGATATCGAATAGACTAATGAAAATAATAAGAGTAATGCAATTTTCATAAAAACCAATTCAATATTACCGCAAATGTATAAAAAAAGCCTTCATAGCTGAAGGCTTTTTAAAAATATATTATTTTGAATTTATGGCAGCAACATTTGTCCTACCTGTTTAATCGTTTCCAGATCTACTTCAGGTGTATGGAAAATATACATATCCATAGCTATGTATGAAAGAGCACCGGCTAAATATCCAAGTAGTGCCCAAAGACTGATTTTCTTTAGATACCAAATGAAGTCAATTTTTTCCATTCCCATTACAGCTACTCCAGCAGCTGAACCAATAATTAGAATACTACCACCTGTTCCTGCACAATAGGCTAACATTTCCCAGAAATAATGATCTACAGGGAATACTGTCAAGTCGTACATCCCCATTGCACCCGCTACAAGTGGAACATTGTCTACTACGGATGAAAGCATACCAATAATAATGGTAATGAGTGATAAATTTCCTATATTTTCATCC
>PHDH01000003.1:1616-48986 GCA_002840935.1 Bacteroidetes bacterium HGW-Bacteroidetes-21
CCTATGCTTTGTAATGCTGCAACTGCAAGTAAAATACCTAAGAAGAATAATACACTGGGGACGTCAATTTTTTGTAAAACACCCACAACAGTAGTATGTGATTTTTGTTCATCGTTGGCATTTTTATGCAAGAGTTCGGTTACTATCCATAAAACACTTAAACTACCCAGCATGCCTAAATATGGAGGAAGATGGGTCAGTGTTTTGAATACGGGAACGAAAAGCAAACCGCCAACACCCATACAGAAAATCAGGTTTCTCTGCCAGGTAGGAGGTGCATGATGATCATCACTACTTGATACTTTTGGGCGTGTAACATTTCCCTTCATAATGAAAGATAATGCTAAAAGTGGTATGATCATTGAAATCAAACTGGGGATAATAAGCTTAAGAATAATATTTATGGAAGTTACTTGTCCGCCAATCCACAACATAATGGTCGTGACATCTCCAATGGGTGACCAGGCGCCTCCGGCATTAGCAGCCAAAATAACCATCCCACCATAAAACCATCTTTCGTGTTTGTCGTCAATGAGTTTGCGAAGTAATGCGATCATTACAATAGAAGTTGTAAGATTGTCGAGTGCAGCTGAAAGGAAGAAGGTAATAAAACCAATAATCCACAGTAGTTTAACTTTGTTTGTTGTTTTAATTCTGTCAGTAATAACTCTGAATCCCTGATGACCATCTGTTAATTCAACAATTGTCATAGCTCCCATCAGGAAGAAAATAATTTCTGAAATTTCTCCTAAATGCTCAAGAAGGGCAACATGTGAGACCCATCCCCAGAATGTTCCTCCCGGATTTTCAGCTAAAAATGCCTGATAATCAGCTGGATTTACCAGCAGCGATTCGCCGGCAACCATGAATAATACCCATAAAACAACTGCCAGCAGCAACGCGGTGGCAGATTTGTTTATTTTAAGCGGGTGTTCCAGGGCTATAACTGTATAACCTAGGACAAATACTGCAATTATTACAAAAAACATAGCTATAATTTTTTTTAAATTAAGCCGCTAATTTAATCGAGTAAAACAGAAGAAAAAAATTTTAATCAATTTTTTATGAGGTAATTTTTTTTGTAACCACATCTTTGTATTTTTGAGGTCAAATGAATTTTGTATGATGAACCAAGATTTTAAGCAAAGTATCCTTACTGGAATTCCTACTTTATTGCCTCCAAAAAAGAATTATGATAAAGGAATTAACCATGCTCCTAAACGGAAAGATATTCTGAATGCGCAAGAAAAAAAACTAGCATTACGTAATGCCCTTAGATATTTTCCTGAAAGCCTTCATGCGGAGCTTGCTCCTGAGTTTTTAGAGGAACTTAATACATTCGGTCGAATTTATATGTATCGACTAAGACCTGATTATGAGATGCATGCAAGACATATTGATGATTATCCTCATAAGTCAAAACAAGCAGCTGCCATCATGCTGATGTTAAATAATAATTTGGATAAAGCTGTCGCACAGCATCCCCATGAATTAATTACCTATGGTGGAAATGGGGCTGTTTTTCAAAATTGGGCTCAGTACTTGTTGACGATGAAATATCTTGCCGAAATGACTGATGAGCAGACACTCGCAATGTATTCTGGGCACCCCATGGGACTTTTTCCCTCACATAAAGATGCTCCTCGTGTTGTCGTTACCAACGGAATGGTGATTCCAAATTATTCCTCAAAAGATGATTATGAGAAATTTAATGCACTTGGGGTTTCTCAATATGGACAAATGACGGCTGGATCTTTTATGTATATCGGTCCTCAGGGAATTGTACATGGAACAACAATTACGATATTGAATGCCTCCCGAAAAATCAGTACCGATGGTCGTGGTGCCGAAGGCAGAATTTTTATCTCCAGCGGATTGGGTGGTATGAGCGGAGCTCAGCCCAAAGCGGCTGTTATTAGTGGTTGTGTCGGAATTATTGCCGAAATTAATCCAAAGGCTGTACATACGAGACATTCACAAGGATGGGTAGATGTTGTTTTTGAAGATGTCGACAAAGTGATTGACAAAGCTTTGGTTGCCGCTTCTAAAAAAGAGGCACTCTCAATAGCGTTTCAGGGAAATATTGTAGATTTATGGGAACGACTAGTGGAAAGAAATGTCAAAATAGATTTGGGCAGCGACCAAACTTCTCTTCATAATCCTTTTGCGGGTGGTTATTATCCCGTTGGTCTGAGTCTTGAAGAATCAAACCGGATGATGGCAGAGGAACCTGAAAAATTCAGAGAGAAAGTATATGAATCTCTCAGACGTCACGTGGCTGCTGTGAATAAAATGACTGAAAATGGCATGTACTTCTTTGATTATGGGAATGCGTTTCTATTGGAATCGGGCAGGGCAGGAGCTGAGATCTTCAAAGCTGATGGCCTTTTTAGGTACCCTTCCTATGTTCAGGATATTATGGGACCCATGTGCTTTGATTATGGATTTGGACCTTTCAGATGGGTTTGTACTTCATGTAAACCCGAAGATTTGCAAATTACCGATAATATAGCTGCTCAGGTCTTAGAAAACCTGGCAAAGGATTCTCCACAAGAGATCAAACAGCAAATGCTCGACAATCTGAAATGGATACGTGAAGCCCAAAAAAATAAATTGGTCGTTGGAAGTCAGGCTCGTATTTTATATGCCGATGCCAAAGGACGAATCGAAATTGCGACAGCCTTTAATAAAGCAATTCGTGATGGACAGATTTCTGCTCCTGTAGTACTTGGACGCGATCACCACGATGTTTCGGGAACAGATTCGCCATTCAGAGAAACGTCAAATATTTACGATGGGTCTTCTTTTACTGCCGACATGGCAATTCAGAATGTCATAGGCGACTCTTTCAGGGGAGCCACCTGGGTTTCTATACATAACGGTGGTGGCGTAGGCTGGGGCGAAGTGATTAACGGGGGCTTTGGTATGGTTCTTGACGGTAGCCCTGACGCTGACAGAAGACTTAAATTAATGTTGCATTGGGATGTAAATAATGGAATTAGCCGCAGGAGTTGGGCCAGAAATGATGAGGCTATTTTTGCAATAAAAAGAGCCATGGAAGAAGAACCCATGCTGAAAGTCACTTTGCCGAATAAAGTAAAAGATAATATTATCGAATCTTTGTTTTAATTGAATGATTATGAAAAATTTTCGCTTATTACAGTTCGCTCTTGCTCTCACATTACTGACATTTGTTGCATGTAACCCTGACAACGAAGATGAAGATCCAACTCCCTCTGAAATTACGGGAACCTGGAGAGCCCAGGAATCAACGAATACCTATGGTAGCCAGAATTATTATGTGGATATCAGCAAGGATTCAGCAGATGCCAATAAGTATTATATTGATAATTTTTTCAATCAGGGAAGCGGAAAAGATCTTTCATGTACTAAAAGTGGTTCATCTATTTCCCTAAGTTCAGCTCCTTTCGAAGGATTTGTTTTTTCGGGCACAGGGTCTGTAGCCTCTAATTATAAGACGATTACCTGGAATTTTACTTTTGATGATGGAAATGGTCCCGAAAGCGGGACAGCAACCTATACTAAACTATAAACTTTTTTTGAACAATAAGGTCGTTGCCATAGCTGCAATCCCTTCCTGCCGACCTACAAAACCAATTTTTTCGTTGGTAGTGGCTTTTATAGAAATAGCTGAAATATCCACCTGGCAGACTTTTGCAATATTCTGTCGGATAGTTAAATAATGCGGACTGATTTTGGGTTCTTCGGCAACGATCGTGGCATCAATATTACCAATCGTATAATTCTGTATTGAAATTAACTCTATAGTCTTTTCTAGTAGTATAAGACTACTTATTCCTTTAAAATGGGGGTCATTGTCCGGGAAATGAATGCCAATATCTCCCAGGGCAGCTGCTCCTAATAAAGCATCACAAATGGCATGTAATAATACATCTCCGTCTGAATGTGCTTTAAGTGAATTCCTGAAAGGTATTTTTAGGCCACCAATAACAATCTCGCTACCTTCACAGAAAGCATGTACATCGTAACCAAATCCTATACGGATATTATTAATTGCCATTTGGAGAGGAAGTGTCGTTCTTTTTAACGCCTTCGAAGTCAAATAGTAATGTGAAACGCAAGGTGTTTTCTAAAGGATTCCTTTGGTTAACTGGAATCAGATAAGAAAAATCAAGCCCGAAAACGTTCAATTTAAGACCCAGACCTACGGTAAAAAATTTACGATTCCCTTTGGTGGCATGCTCATAAAAATATCCCGCACGAATGGCAAACTGTTTGGCATACCAATATTCGGTGCCAATAGACCAGTTGATTTCACGCCATTCTTCAAGACCTACGCTTCTGTCAGCAGGATTCAAAGGATCTTTCTCTACACCGGGGGCATCCCAAAAAGATTGAAATATACCCACAGGTACTGATACATTTGGGCTTTTTCCATATTTTGGAATTAGGTTGCCTTGATTATCATAAATTGTATCCCAAACAGGTGGTGTAGGAACTAAATATTTACTCATTTCAACTGTGAAGAGTATTGTATTATAATCATCCAGTTCTGTTTTCATAGAAGCCCCAAGCTTTAGCATGGCTGGAAGAAAATCTTTATCTGCATTGTCGGTGTAGGAAAGCTTGCTACCCAAATTGGAAATATTAATCCCGGCTGCAATGACAGTAGGCTTTTTCTCAAGTTCAATTTCTTTGGTATAGAAAGCTGCAATGTCAGCTGCATAGGCTTGTCCGGCATTGGTGGCCGAACCCGTATTGCTGTATCCTCCGGTTAAGTTGGAGTTTATATAGCGTAGATTAATACCCATAGAAAAGGCGGGTGTGAGTAATCGACTATATCCCATATCGAGAGCAAATTCGTTGGGTCTGTGCTGTCCGGTAACGCTTCCATTGATATCAGTAAAAGTGATGTCTCCTAATGAAAAATATCGAAGAGAACCACTTACAACCTGACCTGCTCCGATTTTTGAGTATCCTGAAATATATGCCAAATTAATATCATCTACCAATTGTCTTAACCAGGGAGTGTAGGAAATGGATACTCCGTAATTGTTTTTGATAAATGGATACTTGGCAGAATTGTGATGCTGTGAGTTTATGTCAGGTGTCGTTGCTACACCGGCATCTCCCATGCCTCCTGAACGTGAATCGGGTGCAATGGTTAAAAAGGGAACTGCGGTAGTAATTACGTTAACATCTCCCAATCGTCCATTGAGTTCCTGAGAAGTGATTTGAGCATAGGATGATGCTGAAATGCAGAACAATATAACTGCTATAGATAGTCTGTTCATCGTTTTTGTTCTAAGTGAAAAAATCATTTTTAAAAACTGAAAAGAATTAATGATTACTAACTGCAAATTTGCATAAATATTATTTAAGTATCACTAATTTTTCAATTTTTTCAACCATATTGCCATTGGGGCTACGGACTTTTAATCGGTATATGTAGACGCCTTTTCCAATATTATCGCCAAAATCATCTTTTCCATCCCAATATATTGGGGAGCTCAAAAAACTGTCAGTGACCATTTGATCTTCTATCGTTTTAACTATTTTTCCTGTGACAGTGAAAATTTGAATCAAGACATCCAGCGGGGTGTTAGGTTGGTTATGATTAAAATAAAATGCGGTATTTGTAGTGAAAGGGTTGGGATAGTTAAGCACATTGTCTACAACTAGCTCGGATGATTCGGCTACGATAAACTCTATGGTTGCTTCGGAGGAATTATTGCAAACATCCCAGCATTTGAGCGTCAGGGTATGAAGTCCTTCATCTAAATTACTTAGTTGATAATCTACTCTTCCACGTTGATAACTGTTCATATCTGCTTGATAATAATCATTCAGGATGATAGATTTTGATGTATTATTATCAATGATGGCAGTAATATCATGACCGATTCCGTTACCTACAGTATTTATTCCCAGTGAATCTCTGAGGGTAGCAATAATAACCGGAGACTGATTCGTAATGCTTCCATACACAAAATTTTCGTTGTTGAGATACAAGTTAATTTCAGGACCTTTTTCGTCACATCTGTTAGAGTCTGATATTCCTCCAATCATCAATTTTTCGTATCCGTTGGCGTCTGTTTCGGTAATATTATCACTGTAATAGCTTATTTTCCCGTAGTCAATTACATAGGAAATGTCTTTTGGCACTACAAACGAAAAAGTAAAACGACCATCCGTTACAGATGCTTTGCCTTTATATATAATATTGTTTTGTAATTTGAAATTATACTGACTTCCTCCATCATTGGCAAGGGTCGTAACAAGTCTTTTTTTATCGTATATAGTTGGATAAACGACTCCATCGAAATTATTCAGAAATGATCCGTTTGATTCAATATGTCCCTGGAATGTCATAAGAGATAACGCTTTCAGAGTGTCAGTAAAAACAGAGATATCTGTCCCATTAATACTGTCTGTTTTTACATCAATCATAGGATAGGCCAGTTTTAGAGCAGGGTCGCCCAGCAGACTGAAATTTCTTTTATTGATGTCGGAGGCAGATCCGGTATTGTTTTTTGCTATACGCATCAGGTCGCCAAAGGCATAATACTCATTATTCGGATTTTTGTTGAATACATGGAAAATAAATTGCTGATTTAAAGCAAAATTTTGTTGGGCGTATACCAACCGGGTTGTAGTAAACAAAGCAATTCCTCCTCCCTGAGAATTGAGTAGTATCGTTTCCCCTGCAGTGGTTCTTGAATAATCATCCCATCTACTGAATTCACAAGTGGCAGTGACAAAGAGAGGTAAATTATGAATATTGTTCCACGTATTGATGTCAGACATTCCTACTACTTGCTCATGAGCAAGATTTACTTCATTTCCATGCCCAGTATAATTTACTATTAATGCTCCTTTATTAACTCTGTTATTGATGGCTGTGTTCACATCGGGATATCTTGATCCATTGGGTGTTGATGTTTGTTTGTAGGCATCAAGATATATTTTTTCAATATTATAGACCTGATACGTAGTATCAACATAGGTAGCCAATGCATCTGCTTGAGAAATATGCATGTTGCCATCTTCATCATCAGCAATAAATAAAAGAACATTTTTCCAATCTTTAAATGAAACAGAGGAAATATAATTACGAATTTTTGTAATCATTGTTGATGCCTCTGTTGCGTTTTTCACAGGAAATCGGCCTATTCCAATATCCAGCAGACCTACATTTCCGCCTTCATTTTCGTCAAGCATTCCGTAAAAGTCATCCGTTACAAAAGAGGCTGTGGGTGCAACTGAGTTTTCAGATTGGTATGTAAGAATAAAGTTAGTATTTCCTGAAAAATTATATTTGTTACTATAGGAACCATCACCGTATAATAGCAAATACTTAGGTAATAGGGAAGTATCTATTCCAGCTCTGTCGTATAACATCCTCATGAAATTTCTGATAGCTGCAGGGTCGGGCATACCTGATGAAAATTCATTGTAAATTAATAGGGGATCGATAACTTCAACGGTCAAATTATCATGATTTCTGTGAATCGTAGCCAGTTCTTCGGCATATTGCCTGAAAATGGCAGGACTTAAAATGACCATATCTACGCCATGTAATCCATGCAGATTCTGATTGGCCACGTTTTCCACAAAAACTGGACTTAAATAGGATGTGCCATCAAAGGCAACAAAGTCTCTCAAACTGTCTGTGGCAACAGTGAAGGTAATGGTCGAATTATTATATGTCGTTTCAATTTTCAAGGGTCGAAGAGAGTCCGTCACGTCCCAGACTTGGGTTGTGGGGCGGGTATTTTCGATTGTAAATTGTGTAATATTTCCAGCGCCTACTGTTTTAATATCTCTGAAATTTAATTGGCCTGTAATCATTTTTAATTTACAGCGGGCATTGATATTGATATAATTCAACCAGCCTTCGGATACCGAATTAGGTTTATTGTAAGAAATATTTACTGTCATGGAAGGAGACGATGAATTAAAAGTGAATGTCTCTACATTCGAGGAGGCATAGGTGCTTGTTGTGTTAAAGACAACAGTTCCCGCTTGTATTGAGCCTATTTGTGATCCATTAACTTTAATACTATATAGACTGGTTTCGGAGGAGCGTGTTAAAAGGTATGTCTTTAGTTTTACCTGTTCGGTGCTAATAATTTCTGGGAAGTTGAAATTGAAATCATATGACAATAGAATGTTAAAGTTTTCACCTACCCACATTTGCCCACTTTTTATCAGGCTCGTATTGTCAGCTTCATAGTACCCATAAAGATCAAATTGACTTGTCTGATGTGTCGATGGTAAGGTCGGTTGTGTCTCAGTCTGAACTGTCAAAGCAGGCAATTGACTGTCGGTAATATAATAGTAAGAGTATTCAGCGTAAGGGTGAATCTTATGGTTGTACATATCTTCCGTAGCATTATACTCCCAGCGTACCGGGCCATGTGCGTAAAAAAGTATATAATCCCCTTCATTAAAAATATTGTCACTTCCTTTTTCAACAAATACGGCATTTTCTTGCAGATCATCTGCTGTCGGGTCGTTGTTATAAATCGAAAGTAAACGTCCGGCATTTCCATAAATACGTATGTTTTCCATATTTGAAAATCCCATTTGCGCCAATTGGCTGTATGTAAGCCGGTGCATTCCGGTACTGGTGACTTTAATTTTGGCCCATTTGCCAGTAGCCAGAACTGATTGACTGGCATAGGTATGCTTTAACTGTGATTTTTTCGTTTTTGTATTGTATTTAATCGCAAATGAAATCAACCTTTCATATCCATTGCCATTGGCTTTCTTTCTAATAGTATTGACAGAAAGATCAAGGTATGGTCTTTTTTTCTCGAAAATAAGATAATTGGTTAATTCGAAATCCTTAGGATATATCTCTGATTTATTAAGAACTGTAAGCTGTTCGGGAGTGACATCTTCAAATCGTATATTATATAAGGTAACATTATCTGCAGTTTGATCAAAATTTAGTTTGATTTTCTCATTAAAATAGGGTAGATTTGTTGTTGCATCATAAAAGCAACCAACAAATGATAAGGCTGTGAATTTATTTTCGTCAATCGAATATTCAATACAATTTTGCCATTTGATACTACGTTCTATGATTTGAGATTGCAGTGGGAACGAAAAAAATATTGCTAGGGGCAAAATGGTTAATAAGTTACGATTCATATTTTTTGAAACTAAGTTAATACAATAAAAAGAGCAAATTTAAACATATGTCGAAAAAACGAATAAAATATTTTTTTATTGTCGTTAAAAAAATAAAACTTAGTTTTAACTTTGTGAAATAAAAGTTTATTTGTATAATTGCAGTTTATGAAATAATACCTTCTATGATAAGGCGTATAATTGGAGTTTGGTTAGTTCTATTCTTTGGAACAATAAGTTTACTTAAAGCACAGGATCCTGAGTTTTCCCAGTTTTACGCTAACCCTCTCTATCTTAATCCTGCACTGACAGGGACACCCAAGTGTCCCAGGGCAAACCTTAATTATCGTAATCAATGGCCCGCACTTGGAAAAACTTATGTAACCTACAGTGCATCGTACGATCAATATGTAAGAATGCTTGAAGGATCTATTGGAGTCTTACTTTATCAGGATGTTCAGGGGGATGGCGCCATTAACACAACAAATATTAGTGGGATGTATTCCTACACATTTCAGGTGAACCGTAATTTTTTCCTGAACGCAGCATTTCAGGCTTCCTACATTCAGAAGAAATTGAACTGGAATTTTATTTTTCCAGATATGATACATCCTCTCTACGGTCCCATTTATCCTACCTCAGAAGTTTTGGTGCCAACAGATAATACCAAAGGACATTTTGACTTTTCAACAGGTATCATTGGATATAACAGAGAGTATTTCTTTGGCATTGCTGTTCATCATCTCACTCAGCCTACTGAATCTTTCAGAGGTATTGACGATGCTGTTCTTCCTAGAAAATTTACACTGCACTTTGGAACTAATATTCCTTTAAAAGGTACAGGTTTGAAAAAAGGTGATTTATCCCTTTCTCCAAATCTTTTATTCCAGCAACAGCAGGATTTTCAACAAATGAACTGGGGACTCTATCTTAACAGAAAAGGTATTGTTCTGGGAACTTGGTTCCGTCAGAATTTGACTTTCCATTACGATTCATTTATCATGCTCATTGGATATGTGCAGGATAAAATGAAATTTGCTTACAGTTATGACCTGACAACTTCTCAACTCAGGAATCAGACATTGGGAGCTCACGAAGTATCATTTTCAATGATTTTCCCATGTAAACAAAGAAAGAACAAGTTTAGGACAATAAGTTGTCCCTCGTTTTAGTTATTAAAAATGTATAACTTAAATCACTTATATATGATAAAGTTTAAGTCAGTATTAGCAGGAATGGCAGTATTATTTTTTGCTTTCACGTTAACTTCCTGCGACAAAGAAAAATCAAACACCACTGGATGGGCTTATAACGATGAGCGTTATGGTGGGTTTGAATATGTGTATTACGAAGAGCAAGAAACAGGCCCCGGCCTCGTTTTCATCGAAGGTGGTACATATACTATGGGTAAAGTTGAACAAGATGTATTGTATGATTGGAACAACTTCCCTAAAAGAGTTACTGTTTCTTCATTCTATATGGATGAAACTGAAGTAAGAAATGTTGATTATAGAGAATATCTATATTGGCTGAAACGCGTGTTTATTGATTATCCCGAAGTTCATGCCGAAGCATTACCCGATACACTTGTTTGGAGAAGTAAACTGGGTTGGAATGAGCCTTATGTTGAGCTTTATTTCAGACATCCTGCATATCAGGATTATCCTGTAGTTGGTGTAAACTGGTTACAAGCTAATAACTATTGCGGATGGCGTACCGACAGGGTAAACGAAATCATTATGATTCGCGAAGGTCTGTTGATGCTCGATCCTACCGGACAGTCGGGGGAAGAAAATTTCAACACCGAAGCATATCTTGCAGGTCAGTACGAAGGTGCTGTAAAAGATCAGATCCCTGATCTTGATCCCAACAGTGATTATCGTAAAGTTCGTATGGAAGATGGTATTTTCTTACCAAAATATCGCCTCCCTACCGAAGCTGAATGGGAATTTGCTGCTTTGGGTCTGATTGGAAACATGTATGCCGAAGAACGTATCTTCCACGAAAGAGTATATCCATGGAATGGTCACTATATTAGAGTTGATGACAGAAGTGGTTACAATAAAGATGATGTTGGACAAATAAGAGCAAACGTTGTTCGCGGACGTGGTGATTTGATGGGTACTGCTGGTGCATTGAATGATAAATCAGATATCCCCGGCCCCGTAACTTCATACTGGCCTAACGATTATGGTCTGTATTGCATGGCTGGTAACGTAAACGAATGGGTAATGGATGTATATCGTCCGCTTACTTTCGAAGACAACGATGAATTTAGACCTTTCCGTGGAAATGTTTATCAGACTCAACAGCGTGACGACGAAGGAAATATTGCCGAGAAAGATAGTCTTGGACGTATTAAATATCGTAACGTGACAGATGATGAAGCTTTCAATAGAAGGAATTATAATACTTCAGATAATATTAACTTCTTGGATGGTGATTTTGAGTCGAGTGTGGACTATCAGAATGCTGACGGTGTAAAAGATAATACGGTATCAAAAAGAATGTACAATTCCGGTAAAGTTGTAGTGGGTGAAGACGGAAAGCCTTTACTCAGAGGTGGTGAAGGTATGACCAGTATGATTGATAATCGCGCCAGAATATATAAAGGTGGTGGTTGGAAAGATCGCGCTTACTGGATGTCACCGGGAACACGTCGTTATCTGGACGAACGTCAGTCGCGTGATGATTTGGGCTTCCGTTGTGCAATGCACCGCGTAGGAGGTTCTCAAAGCTCCGGTCTGAACTAAAAATTTTAAAAGCCCTCCGGGGCTTTTTTTTTTGAAATCATTTAATCATGAATATTGATCAACTTTATCAGTTATTTCTGACATGCGGAAAAGTATGTACCGATACGCGAAATATTATTCCCGGTTCGATCTTTTTTGCTCTTAAGGGCGAGACTTTTGACGGTAATACATATGCTCATGAAGCACTAAAGAAAGGTGCAAAATATGCTGTTGTCGATAATCCCGAAATTCACGGGGAAAATATTCTCTATATTAATAATGTATTATTGGCGCTTCAGGATTTGGCGGCATTGCACCGTCAGAAATCGTCTGCAGTTATTATTGGAATTACCGGAACGAATGGTAAAACAACAACAAAAGAGTTAGTCTCTGCCGTTTTATCGGCACAAAAGAAAATTATTTTTACGCAAGGGAATTTAAATAATCATATTGGCGTTCCATTGACTTTACTGACCATTCAAAAGGAAACAGAATATGCTGTGATAGAAATGGGTGCCAATCATCCGGGCGAAATTGACTTCTTGTGTAATATAGCTGATCCGGATTACGGACTGATTACCAATGTGGGGAAGGCCCATCTGGAAGGTTTTGGATCTTTTGAAGGTGTTGTCTCCACTAAAACAGAACTCTACAGGTATCTTCATGCCAGAAACAGAAAAGCATTCGTAAATAACGAAAACAATATTCTTTTTTCGAAAGCAAACAAAGACCATGATATTTTTTATGGAAGCGATGTCTCTGCTATAGTGAGTGGGAAAGTGGTAAAGAATAACCCATTTATTGAAATAGAATGGTGTGGGAAAGATTTTGTTGTCTATTCCTGTGCTACCCATCTTATTGGTAATTATAATTTTGAAAATATTCTGGCAGCAATTACCATAGGCTCTTATTTCGGCTTGGATGCACTTAAAATTAATCAGGCACTAGAAGCCTACGTCCCTTCTAATCATCGTTCACAGTTAGTGAAAACAGAAAAAAATGAAATTTTACTGGATGCCTATAATGCGAATCCTTCAAGCATGCGCGTGGCCATTGAGAATTTTAAACAGATAGAAAGAACTGATAAAGTAATGATACTGGGAGATATGTTTGAACTGGGACTGGAGAGTCCAATCGAACATAAAGCAGTTTTAAGTAGACTGGAAGAATTAAAAGATGTTACAGTTTTATTGGCCGGAAAGAATTATTTAGAATTTGCCGGAAGTTTTGATTATCATTTTTTTAAGACTACTTCAGAGCTTAAAGACTATTTGATTTTACATCCTGTGCAAAATAGTTTTAAACTTGTTAAAGGATCACGTGGAATGAAAATGGAACAGGTGCTGGATGTGTTATGATTTAAGGCCATAACCGGCCAATAGTCCAAATACCTGAGTCTTGTTGATAGGTTATTCTGTCGTGAAGACGATGTGAACCACCCTGCCAGAATTCAAAATATGCCGGGATGACCCGAAATCCTCCCCAGTGTGCAGGTTTAACAGGAGTTTGGTCCTTTTCAGAAAAATCATTGTAACTTTCCATTATTTCGATTTTTGAATTTGCTTTTTCACTTTGTTTTGATATGATGGCTGCAATCTGACTTTCGACGGGTCTGCTATTAAAATATTCATGGTTAAAATTTTCTTCTAATTTAAATGCCTGCCCTTCAATTCGAATTTGACGCTGCATTTCGGGCCAAAAGAAAAGGAGTGAAACTTTGTTATGTACAGAAATCTCTTTGCCTTTTCGACTTTGATAATTCGTAAAAAATGTAAAGCCATTGTCTGAGACCTCTTTAAGTAATACTACTCTAGAAGAAGGACTGCCATCTATAGCTACTGTCGAAAGTATCATAGCAGTAGGTTCAATAATTTCGGAATGATTTATGGCTTGGTTAATCCATTGGGAAAAAAGTTCAAATGGAGACCCTGGAATTGACTGTTCATCAAGACTCCCAGCTGTATAATCTTTTCTAATATGATGTAAATCCATTTTTTTCATCTAAATTAAATCTTTATTATTGTATTTGTATACAATACCTTCTTAAATAACTTAAAATGAGTAATCGTAGCATTTATGGCTTTGGTGAAATCGTCTTCGATATTATTTTCAAAAATCAACAGGTAATAAAATCGAATCCTGGCGGATCAGTACTAAATTCTCTGATGAGTCTTGGTGCACTTAAACATAAACCATATCTTATTTCTTTATTAAGTAATGATGAGCTCGGAATATCCATTAAAAAACATTTAACGGAACGTAGTGTTAATGTTGATTACCTTTCACTGACTTCAAGAAAGACTAAAATCGCTTTGGCTTTTCTCGATCAGAATTGCAATGCGGATTATGTTTTTTATAGTGATAAGGAAGTTGATTTTCAAATATCAACTGTGCCTATAAAATCGCAGGATATTTTACTGTTTGGTTCGCAGGCAGCCGTTTTGCCTGAGAATAGGGAATGTTTAAGCCAATTGTTGAACGCCGCTAAACAGGCAGGTTCTCTTAGTGTATATGACCCGAATATCAGACCTGGAGCACTTCAGCACATAACCCAATGGAAGAATATTGTGTTTGAAAATATCCGAATGTCGAATATTGTTCGAGGATCTGTTGATGATTTCTTTCATCTCTTTGGAACCAAGGATACTGAAGAAGTTTATCGACAAGTCTATGATATAGGTTGTCAGACAGTTATTGTAACTAATGCTGAAAAAAAACTGGTAGTATATTCGGGTCATGAAAAAATAATATTCGAGGTACCTGCCATTTCACCCCTTTCTACTATAGGTGCAGGTGATACCTTTAATGCGGGACTAATACATATGTTGATTCAGAAAAATGTTTTTGTTCATGATTTGAAAACTTTGTCTGGTGATTTGTGGAGGGAAATCTTAAGTTTTGCTACAGGATGTGCAGAGAAAGTTTGCTTGTCAGAAAATAATTATCTCTGAATAACCTTTTGATAATTAACATCTGTTAAGTGTAATTTATATTCATTCTAAATAAAAGTCATTATCTTTGTTAAAAAAAAATATGAAAATAATAGCATTGATCATTGCATTGATCTCAATAGTAACTACTGTTAAATCTCAGGATAAAAAGTTTTTAGTTGATTTTAAACAATCAGAAATAATTTGGGTTGGTAAAAAATTAGGTGGAGAGCATACCGGAACATTGAAGGTAAAATCAGGGTCCATGACGATAAACAATGGATTGATTACTCAGGGGGAATTTGTTATTGATATGTCATCGCTCACATGCTCTGATTTAAAAGATGAAGGAGCAAACGCAACTTTAGTAGGACATTTAAAATCGCCCGATTTTTTTGACGTAGAAAAATATCCCGAAGCCAAAATGGAAATTACTGAATCCACAAAAGCTGATGGAGAATTTTATGTCGCTAAAGGGCAATTAACAATTAAGGGTATAACCAACCCTTATAGTTTTAGATTTGTTTATAAAATGGATGAAGGATTATTTATTGGTATGGCAAATATGGAAGTCGACCGGGCAAAGTATAATGTACAATATGGTTCAGAGTCTTTCTTTAAAAATATTGGAGACAAAGTGATTTATGATATTTTTGATTTACAGGTTAAATTGATTGGAAAACCATTATAAATTTCCCTTTTCTTTTTTCTTCTGGCATTATTTTTGAAATAATGCCTTTTTGTTTTAAAAAAATTGCATAATTCAAGTTGAAATGGCTTTGTTTTGTATTTTTCCATACATTTGCAAACGGAGATATTTAATTTAAAACCTAATATATGAAGAAGACAATCTGTATTTTATTGAGTTTAGTTTTAATGACAGCCGCATTTGACTCCTTTGCACAGGATAAAAAGGGCAAGAAGAAGAAAAAGAAAGATAAAGTTGAAAATGTTCAAATTCAGACAACAACAACGGAACAAAAGCAACCCGTAACCACAGAAACCCAAAACAAGGAAATAAATCCAACAGAAAAAAAACCAGTTATACAGGCAAATGAAATAAAACCCATTGCAAATAAGCAACCTGTTGTTACTCTAGAACAGATTATTGCTCAATCAAAGCCTGTTGTAGATCAGAAACCCAATGGAAATGTAAATTGGACCGAGCAATTTATTGAAGCTAAAGGACAATCCGTTATAGACAATGATAAATTTAAAAATGTTGCTCAGGCAAAAGCTATGGCAACACGCGGCGCAGTTGTAGTTGCTCAGAGAAACTTACTCGAAATTATTAAAGGGGTAAATGTTACAAGCGAAACTACGGTAAAGGATATGATCACGCAAAGTGATTTTATTTATACGCGTGTAGATGGCGTTGTAAAAGGAGCTCAGCAAATTGGCGAAGCGATTGAGAAAGATGGTATGATGGAAGTTACTATGAGAATTCCCATATATTCTGCAAAAGGTCTAGCTCCTGTTGTTTATGACAATGTCCCTAATGCTACGAAGAAGAGCGCTATGTCGGAAGTTACTGATGTTGCCGATGCTTTAGAAGCAGGTGATCTTGGAGGAGCTGAAGGATTTGTTTTTAATTTTAATGGTAAACAAATTGATCCTTCTATGTTTCCTGTGGTAGTTGGTGAAGACGGAAACGTATTGTTTGATTTTTACAAGTTATATGATCCTACCAAAGGTAAATTTCCTCAGATTATGCAGACCAGTCGCGAAGTATTCGAACAGCTTGGTTTTTCGAAAGGAATTCAGGTTCTTGATGTCGCTGAATCGTTCAATGGAAAGATACAGTTGGATAAAGTGAATGCCGGGAAAGTTAATTGGGATAAATTGGGAAAGTTTGCTCAGTCGGCCAGCAAAGTGTTGAAATTCGCTTTAGCATTAGTTTAATTTTAAAAATAGCACAATTATGAGAAGCGCAATATTTGTAGTACTGGCTTTATGTTTCTTGATTCCTATTACCGAAAGTCAGGCTCAGAAAGATAAAAAGAAAAAGAAAAAAGCTTTGGTTGAAGTGAATGTAAATACCAAAGATCAAAATAAAACAGAGACCACCACCACAACACAACCTATTCAGGTTGTAGATAATACAGCAATTGTCGAAGCCAAAGGGGTAGGCATTAAACGTGAAGACGCATTACAGGATGCTTTAAGGAATGCTGTAGGTCAGGCTGTTGGTGTAAGTATTTCGTCAGAAACCCGGGTCGAGAATTTTGTTGTTTTACAGGATGCTATCGCTTCCAGATCACAGGGATATATTTCAAAATATGATGTTTTGAGTGAAGTCCCTTTTCCTGATAGATACGAACTTACTGTTAAAGCAATAGTAAGTCTTTCTCCTTTAAAGGCAGACATTAATTTGCTGGCAAAATCTATAGGTGGAATTCGTTTTCTTGTCATGTATGACGATAGGAATATTCCTAGTGAAGAAATCGTTAATTACGATTATGCTGTTGAAAGAGTGAATGAATTTCTTTCCAATAAAGGTTATCGCTATATAGAGAAAAAACGCTTCGACGAACTTAAAAAAGAAGCTCGTGGTATTGGAAATGAAATTGCCCCCACTCAAGAAAAATATATTCAACATCTGGGGATGATGTCTGATGCTCAGTTCATTATTTTTATCAGCAAAATACATACGGCATCTAAGAGCGAAGCTTTTGACACACAGACTTCAACGAAGTTTATTGTTGAAATCAAATCCTATGATAATTGTACCGCTGAAGGTCTTGGTACTACTACGCTTGAAAGCGGATATCATCTGGGGAGCGATATCACTGGCAGAATGCATACAGGAATACAAGAAGCAGTAAAAAATGATTTTGATAAACTTTTAGGTTCATTCACACGCTACATTGGAAGTTGGGTTAATAACGGAACTCCCTTTGAATTACGTTTTTATCAGGTTGGAACATACAGAGACTTCCGTACCTTGAAAACCAAATTGCAGGAAGATCCAAATTTTGGTGGAGATATGGAAATTGTCAGTATTGATAATTATACCAAACTGAATTGTACATTCAAAAATAAACCCGATCAGTTGGCCGATAAGATACTGGATATTGCAGATGCAATACCCGAACTAAAAGTTAAAATACTGGATATCCGATTGATTTATGGAAGACAATTGAATTTTGCACCCCAAAAAGTCGTGGTGCCTGAATTGCAAATAGCTAAACCTCAGTAATATCAACTTTAAAATTGAAATAAAATGAAAAAGATTTTAATGATTGCATTGTTATCTACTCTTGTTTTTAATTTATCCTCATGGGGACAAGGAATGTTAACTTTCTTTTCTCAGGATGGACAGAAATTCTGGGTAATTATCAACGGAGAGAAAAAGAATATGCAGGCTCAGTATAATGTCAAAGATATTCCTGTAACTTTTCAGTGGGGAAAAGTTACCATTAAATTTGAAGACAATAAAATTCCAGACATCAATAAGACTGTTCAGGTAGTTGATGTTGACAATAACTGGTGTCATGTTAAATACATGATTAAAAAAGACAAAAAAGGGAAGTATGTCATGAATAATCTGGATGCAACCTTTGATGTGATAACCACCACGACTACAACAACTACAAATTCTACTACGACTTCAACTACAACGCAACCCACAGAGAATGTGCCTGTAAATACTACTGTTACGACAACTGTACCTCAGGGGACACAGACACAAACTACAAACACACAAAATGTTAATTTTAGTCAGACAACAAATATGAATCCCACCGGCGTTACAACTACTGTAACTGATCCTGTAACGGGAGAAACAATTACTTTGGGTGCAAACATTAATATTACTGGAGTCAATACCACAGGTGTTTCTACTACTACAACGACTACCTCTTCTACTACGACTGGCACAACGAATACGACAATTCAAAATAAACCTCCTGTGACAACAAATACACAAACTATCAATAATCAACCTGATCATTATGTTATGCCTGGTTATAATGGTAAAGTGGGTTGTCCCTGGCCAATGAAAGAAAATGATTTTGCAGAAGCAAAAGCATCTGTTGCTTCAAAAAGTTTTGAAGATAGCAAGTTAACCATCGCAAAACAAGTAACATCTTCGAATTGCCTGCTTTGCTCTCAGGTAAAAGAAATGATGTCAACATTCAGCTTTGAAGATACGAAACTCGAATTTGCCAAATTTGCATACGATTATGTCTATGATCTTAATAATTACTACAAATTGAACGATGCTTTTACTTTTGAAAGCACTATTGACGAATTGAATCAGTACGTTAATTCTAAAAAGAAATAGTTTAATTGTTTTTCAAGAGAAGCCGGTCAATTTTGACCGGCTTTTTTTATTTTCTTTTTCAATTCCGCAACAAAGTATTATTCATAGACTTTTTATACTTTTGCGGGCAATTCACCTGTTAATTTACAAATTTTCAAAAAAGACTAAAAAACGATGAAAAATTATTTTTTCCTTATAATTAAAGGTATTGGAATGGGTGCAGCCAATGTAATACCTGGAGTTTCTGGTGGAACCATTGCGTTAATTACAGGTATTTTTGAAAGATTGATTAATGCTATTAAATCTTTTGATTTTGTGGCTATTAAGTTAATTTTTACGGGTAAATTCAAAGAGTTTATTAAAAAAACGGATTTGTATTTTCTGTTGGCAGTGTTTACAGGAATTGGAATTGCTGTATTATCACTGGCAAAGTTGCTGGAGTTTCTTTTCAGAGTTTACCCTGTTCAGGTTTGGGCATTTTTCTTTGGGTTGATTCTTATTTCGGTTTATTTTGTTGGAAAAACAGTCAAGAAATGGTCACTTTCTGTCATTCTGGTTTTTATTGTTGGTCTGATAATATCTCTTTCACTTGCTTTTATGACACCAGCTTCTGAAAGTGATAATATGCTTTATCTGATTATATGTGGTATAGTTGCTTCTTGTAGTATGATTCTGCCTGGAATATCAGGTTCATTCGTTCTGGTGTTGATGGGTAATTATGAGTTGATTATGATTGATGCTGTGACACATTTGAATATTAAAATTCTGGCGCCAGTAGCGGTAGGTGCTGCCATTGGACTCTTAGGTTTTTCCTATTTTTTATCATGGGTGTTTAAAAAGTATAAAGATCAAACGATATCAATACTCACAGGGTTTATGCTGGGTTCTTTGCTCGTTATATGGCCATGGAAAGAAGCTATTTATAAATTAGCTGCTTCGGGTGAATTCGTTTTGAAACCTGATGGAGAAAAGATTATTTCAGGTTATAAGTATTTATATCCTGATAGTTTTGATGTACATACTATTTCTGCTATTCTTATTCTGATTTGTGGCGGTTTACTGATTTATGTTCTTGAAACGCTAGCATCAAAATTCTCAAAAGAAGAATAAACCATATTAAAATGTCCAGGCGGCTCTGAAGGTAAGCCCGTTAGCGTAACTGAAATCGGGTGCGAAGAAAGACAAAATGTCGGGCGTAAAGATCTGAAAATATAAGTTTTTAGTAGGTCGTGAGACAACCCCAATACCACCAGAAAAGGTTCCTGATCCTCCATGTGCCAGATTGATAAAAGGAGAAAAATATCTATTAAAATTCCATCTGGTCTGTAGATTCAATCGGGGTAGTGGCATTCCGGTTCTGAAAACGTATAATAGGCTACCCGAAATCGTGATTTTGTTGTTCAGAAAATGACTGCCGCTTTCGATGTAAAAAGTTTCAGGAAGACTTCTTCTGAAATGTATCGTATCAGTGTTTTGTTCAATGATTTTTCGTAAAGTATCACTGCTGATATTGATTCCAGTAGAATCCAGGTTTAGGATATTTGTAATTTCAATACCGCTGAAATGGTAAGTTGTGTCGATATAGGTCCGAGTGCTACTGTGTTTCCAGTTAATACTTCCAATATTATCTGCCCGTGCAAAAATCCAGTATCCAGAAACCTGATCATTGATATGGAGCATGGCGCCTGCGGCAAATCCATTGCCAGCAAAATCACTGTTGCTGCGTTTCGACTGGTCTGAGCTATACCACGTGGCATTTGCCTGAAGGTCTAACACTTCTCCTGTCTCAGAAGTGTATAAACTTGATTCTGCGCTTTCGAATTCCATATATCGTTGTCCTTTGACAGGACCAGCATATATTACTGCAAATGCATCCCCTCGTTCTGATGGAAGACGAAGTGAAAACCCAAGACTTAATTTCTGGAAATCGCACATGTAAAAGCGACTGTTGTTGAAAGTGGCTTCTTGGCCTGCCAATGATTTATTCCCCAACATAATGAGTTTGTATACATCGGGAGTGAAATTCAAGGCGCGTATAAAACCTGTTGATACAGATGCGAAAAATCCCAGAGGCGATTTGCTCGTGTCGGCGAAAGGTAAATAAAGATAATTGGCTGAAAATTGCAATTCGCTAATTCCGTATATGTTGTGTGTCATGTCGACGGAGTTTTTCAGACCATCGTCAATATAACCGTTATTGTACATAGCTTTGATGAATCGGGAGTTGATAGAATTGCTATTCTCGTAAGATTCGAAATCAGACCAAATATAATGCTTGAAGTTGAGACTGTCCTGATTCAGAAAAATGCTTTGTGCTACACTTGACTGATAACAGAAAAGTAAAGAGGTTATAAATATAAAGAAAATGGCGTTTTTCATGGTTTGATATGGTAGTTAAAGTCGCCTACCAGCTTAAATTCTATAAAATAATCGTTATACACCTGAACATGTTGGGAGGGGGGGGCAGAATTGAATTTCCCTGTGACTTTAATTTTTCGTGTTTGTTTTAGATTTTCCAGTCTTATGGAATTAAATGGAACAACGGATTTAGTGACATAAGGTGTTAATACTTTTCCGTTTTGTGAAGGAATACCGGCATTCACAAGAATCGGACTTGCTGATAAGGAGTCAATTAGGACCTGATTTGAGTCGAGAAAATATAGGTTAACGACTGCATCGAAAGGGAAAAGGTTATAGGAATACAATACAAGATTGCCATAATTTATGTTTTCGGTATTAAGAGATTGGAGATCAGAAATGGCTGTATCATGAATTTGCAGGTTTGTAAAGCTTAAATTTAAAGGAATTTCGGTGTTTAAATAACAGGATAAATGCGCATTATCGTAAGCAAAGTCAGTTCCGGTATTGGGAGCTGGAGGATTCTGTCCGGGATTGAGTTCAAAACCAATATTGTATTCTAGCGTATTAGGTAACACACTGACGAGTTGTTGTATGTTTGAATTTTGCTCGTTTAACTCCAGAACATTCATGGTAGGAGTAACGGGTATGGCTAAGGAATTTGGGTCAGAAGCAGAGGTCACCATAAAAGGATTGGTGGCAGCCAGACCTGAGAGTAAAGCCGATTGTCCATTTTGCGTATTGATAGCACGGAGCGTATTAATATGCATAGCCGCAGAGGCTCCGATCTGGTTTTCGACAGATAAGAAAAGGCGGGCCTGTGCAAAAGAGGCTCCATCAATATCAATGTCTGGAAAGAGATCAAATGTGGTTACTCCGGTTGTATCTTTTTGCATATTTCCAAAATACCCTTTTATGTATGCTGGTTTAATATGCTGGAATGAACATTGAGCAGATACAAAATCTGATTGTGAGAGATTAATGAAATTCCCTGATGAATCAATACTTCCGGAAAGTTTATAATACAAAGAATTATCGACTGGTGCATCTACCATATTATTCCCGTTGAGGTCTCCTTCTATGAGCTCGAAAGGGCGAATGCCTTTAAAATCGATATCATAATTACTTAAATCTTTAGAAAGGCTAACTTCCGATGAATTCGATACAGTGCCTGCAGGAAGTGTACCTTGAATAAGAAAAGGAATATTATTTAGCTTTGCCCCGGGAATTTCAAACGAAAAATGGATGGCTTCTCCAAGCGTATTTTGAAGTACCACATTTGTCATACCCTCTTTGATAATAGCTCTGGTTAATTGAATATCGTTATTGGCAAAATCAGCTGTTTGATTTAAACTCAAAATTTCTTGCGCAGGAAAGCGAGCAATGGCAGATTGAATCGCAATGTTTTTCACTTCAATCTGCGCCGTCAAGGCATAACTGGTATCTATGCTTACGTCTCCGGGACTGCCAAGGCTTGATAATGTCACAAAGCCTGAGAGTTGGTTTTCTAAAGTCATACCAGCCAGCGAATGTGTATGTGTTTCAGAGGTATTAGGAAGTATTGTTAAAAAGGTGTCTCTTACCAAAACCTGATTTCCAACGCTGTTCTTTAATTCGTAAATTACATTGGTCATTATTAGCGGAAAGTGATTGTCAATGCGGATTTCTAAATCGCCATTTTCTAGAGTGATGGTCTGGAAATAATCACCTGCATTTAATGCAATATTGTCGAAAGTCATGGGGTCTATTGCTTGAATATGCGTGGGTAAGCCGGTGTTGTGGGCTGTCATGATGGTTTCATAAAGACCTCCGTTTGGACCATTGAGAGTAGAGTCTTCGCGCGCAATACTGCCGAGTGAAATGCTGTAGTCGAATATAATATCGTTGATAGAAAGGTTGTTTAGTGAGGCAGTGTAACCAATTGTTGTATCGGGTATAATGAGCAGTGAGTCGAGATATATTTCACCTATCAGGCTTTCGTATACTAAAGTTAAAGTGCCGTCTGATTCGGATTGTACAATGGTATCGGAAAGTAAATCCTGAATTGAAATACGGGTGGTCATGAGAGGTGCCAGAAAATCCGCATCCCATTCCGGTTTTAAGTTATCTTTCCGGCAGGATGAAAATAATACTAAGGCTAGAAAAAGTAGGCGGTAAACTCTCATGGACATTAGACTACAATTTATTTCCTGAAGTTGCCCCGGTTTTTTGAATATTCTCTATTGCCTGAATGGCCAGTAGATAAGAGTCTAATCCAAACCCGCTGATACTTCCTATGCAATATCCGGCTGTAATTGAACTATGACGGAATTCTTCTCGCGCAAAAATGTTGGAAATATGCACTTCAATCACAGGAATGCTAATGGCTTTAATGGCGTCAGCAATGGCAACCGAGGTGTGACTGTATCCAGCTGGGTTGATAATAATATAGTCGTAAATGCCCATTGACTGTTGCAATGCATTAATAATTTCACCCTCAATATTGCTTTGAAAATAATTCAGGTGATACTTCGGGTACTTTGATTTCAACTCTGTTAAAAATGATTCAAAATCCTGATTTCCATATATTCCAGGCTCTCTTGTGCCTAACAGGTTTAGATTTGGACCGTTGAGAATCAATATTTTCATATGCGACAATGACTATTTATTGTGTTTCTATTTTATTGAAAGGAGGCAGGTTTTCTTTAGGACTAAGTCCACTTTCACCGGCTAACCGGATAATGAATTTCCATGCCTCAGCGGGATCGTTCTTTATTTCGCCATTTAGAATGGCTTCTCTGACAGCGTTTTTAAGGTCGCCTACCGTTTTACAGGGAGGAATGGAAAAAACCTGCATAATTTCTTCACCCGATACAGGAGGTTGCCAGTTGCGAATTCGATCGTTTTCTTCTACTTCCTGAAGTTTTTCGCGGAGTATAGCAAAGTTGGTGAGATAACGCGTTACTTTTTCCTTGTTTTTGCTGGTGATATCTGCTTCGGCTAATAACATGAGATCGTTAATGTCGTCACCTGCCTCAAAAAGGAGTCGTCTGACAGCCGAATCTGTGATAATCTCTTCGGTGAGTGCGGCTGGACGTAAGTGTAGTGAAATCAGTTTTCGCAAATATTTTAGGGGTTCGCCCAAAGGGAGACGTAGCCTCTTAAATAAGGGGGAAGCCATTTTCGATCCCACAATTTCGTGTCCGTGAAAAGTCCATCCTGTTCCCTTCTGAAACATTCTTGTAGCGGGTTTCCCAATGTCGTGCAACAGAGCAGTCCATATTAACCATATATTATCTGTGGTAGTGCGAATTTTATCTACTACCTGCAGCGTATGACTGAAATTGTCTTTGTGGCCTTTGCCATCGACATACTCACTGCCTTTCAGGTGGAGTAGCTCGGGCATATAATAATTCATTAACCCGGTTTTTTCCATGAGCCATAATCCAACCGAAGGGGTTTCGGATAAAAGTATTTTATTGAATTCGTCGGTAATTCTTTCTGTCGAAACAATCTCAAGTCGTGATGCATTCCGGCTAATCGCTTCCAGTGTTTTTGCTTCTATAGTGAATCCCAGTTGGGAGGCAAATCTGATGGCGCGCATCATCCTGAGTGGATCGTCGGAGAATGTAATATCTGGATCGAGGGGTGTTCGTAGAATTTTATACTCAATGTCCAGAATGCCTTCAAAACGATCAATTATCTCCCCAAAATTTTCGAGCATAAGGGATGCTACTAATGTATTAATTGTAAAGTCGCGACGATTGAGGTCGTCTTCAAGATTGCCGTTTTCAACTATGGGTTTGCGACTACCTCTGTTATAACTTTCCTTTCGGGCACCGACAAATTCTAGTTCATAAGTCAACATTTTATCAGGTTCTGTATCAGAAGGTAATTCGAATTTTACTTGAGCTGTGCCGAAACTTTTAAATACATTCAGTGTGGCTCCTTTAATTTCGGCAGCCACTTTTTCTGCAATCTCAATACCGCTTCCAATAACAAGAATATCAATGTCTTTTGTCTTTCTTTTCATCACCATATCCCGGACATAACCCCCCACCACATAAACGGTAGCTTTCTCACGGGAAGTTACCTCGGAAATAACCCGAATGGCTTTGTTTGATAGTAGTACACTGCTTATTTCCATACAATGCAAAGGTACAAATAACTATATGAAATTTAACAAAAATTAATCACATAAACATATGTACAAATATAAATATGTTATATATTTGCTAAAAAAAATATTATGATTGAGCATTTAACAGCCGAAACTTTCAAGACGAAAGTATTCAACTACGAAGAAAACAAAGAATGGAAATTCGAAGGAACAAAACCGTGTGTAATCGATTTTTATGCTGATTGGTGTGGACCATGTAAGATGGTAGCTCCTGTTCTTGAGGAACTGTATAAAGAGTATGACGGAAAAATTGATATTTACAAAGTAGATACCGAAGCACAACAGGAACTTGCCGGTGTATTTGGAATCCGGAGCATTCCTTCCATCTTATTTGTTCCATTAAATGAACAGCCTCAAATGGCTATGGGGGCATTACCTAAAGAAACGTTTGAAAAAGCTTTTGAAGACGTATTGAATGTTAAAAAGAACTAATATGAAACCGGTTTATTTCCTGATAATTGTTGCAATACTTGCAACTGGTGGGGTTATTTATAGTTTTAATAACTCTAAACCTGAACGAAAGTCTGTTGAACAAAAAAAATCTACTTCTACAGAATCTAAAGTTGCTGAAGAGAATAGTTTACAGGCAGATGAGAATGGTATTATTCATTTGACCCAGGAAACATTTAAAAAGGAGGTTTTCGATTATACTGCCAGTAAAGAATGGAAGTATTTAGGCAATAAACCTGCTATTATTGATTTCTATGCGGATTGGTGTCGTCCTTGCAAAATGCTGGCACCTACGCTGGAAGAACTGCAAAAGGAATACGGTGGTAAGATTCAGATTTATAAAGTAAACACCGACAAAAATCCGGAACTGTCAAATGCTTTTGGTATTCAGGGTATACCTGCTTTGCTTTTCATTCCTGCAACAGGCGAACCTCAGATGTCAACTGGGCTTCTTCCCAAAGAAACGTTGGAATCAAATATTACTACCATATTACAGGTAAAAAAGTAAAATAGATAAGGATTAAACCCTGATTTAACTCATAAAACCGGATACTAATCCGGTTTTTTTTATTCCTTTAAATATGTTTTCTTTGTAGTTTATTTTTAGTTATGTCATATACATTATCAATTATAGTTCCGGCTTATAATGAAGAGAGAACTATTAATATTATTCTTGATAAAGTCCTTGCAGTTCGTTTACCAGAAGAAGGCAAAAAAGAGATTATTCTTGTAAATGATTGTTCAAAAGATAATACTGCAAGTCGAATAGAAGCTTATATTGCAGATCATCCTGATGTAAGTATGGTATTATTGAATCACGAAGTAAATAAGGGAAAGGGTGCTGCAATTCACACTGGTATTCAATATGCTCACGGAGATTTTATAATTGTTCAGGATGCCGATACAGAATATGATCCTGAAGAATATTCGATTTTATTGAAGCCCATTTTAAGTGGCTTTGCAGATGTCGTATATGGATCAAGATTTTTAGGTGGAAAGCCACATCGGATATTATTTTTCTGGCATAGTATAGGAAATAAATTCCTGACCTTTATTTCCAATATGTTTACAAATCTGAATCTTACAGATATGGAAACATGTTATAAGCTTTTCAAAGCAGATATTATTAAAGGAATTCCTTTGAAAGAAAAACGCTTTGGCTTTGAACCTGAAGTCACCGCTGGAATTGCTCGGATTAAAAATGTTCGTTTATATGAAGTGGGAATATCCTATTATGGACGAACTTATCTTGAGGGAAAAAAGATAAGCTGGAAAGATGGTTTTCGCGCTATTTATTGCGTTCTGAAGTATAATGTTTTTTGTCGGCATAAAATTTCGAAAATCACATCAAAATAATAATTATCGCGATAAGTGTTTTTAATAATAAATATTGATTGCTTATGTTGAAACACTGATAATATGTGTGGAATTTTTGGTGTATATAATATAGTCAATCAGCAACCTATTGATCAGGAAAGGGTTGAAAAAGCGACATTTACCCTGAAGCAGCGGGGACCCGATGGCTCGGCAGTTTTTCTTCATGGAGCTTGTGCCTTAGGGCATACCCGGCTTTCTGTGATAGATGTCAGAGCCATTGCTTCACAACCTATGACAGATGAAAGCGGTCGTTATACCATCGTTTTTAACGGAGAGTGTTATAATTATCGGGTATTGAAGGCAGGGCTCCAGAAAGATGGTATTTCTTTTTTTTCAGACAGTGACACTGAAGTAATACTTAAAATGTATATCCGTTTTGGTGAGAAGGCTCTAAATCATTTAAATGGGTGTTTTGCTTTTGCGGTATACGATAATGTGCAGGAGACTTTGTTTATTGCCCGCGACAGATTAGGGATCAAACCTTTGCTATATTATTATGACGAGAAGTCATTGGTCTTTGCTTCCGAATTACGAGCTATTATGGAATGGGGCATACCCCGGGAACCAGAGCCATTGTCATTTCCCTTTTATTTTCAACTGAATTATATACCTGCACCACTAACTATTTTGAAGAATGTTCTTAAGCTAATGCCCGGGCAATATCTTAAAATAAGTAAAAGCAAATTAGAGAAACATACATGGTGGGTTATTCCTGAAAATACGCAGGAAGAAATATCGGAAAAAGAAGCACAGGAAAAAATCAGAGAGTTGCTTTATGCTTCGGTTGAGCGTCGGCTCATTGCTGATGTGCCGTTGGGATGTTTTTTAAGCGGTGGCATTGATTCTGCCATTATTACAGGTATTGCACGAGAAATAAAGCCCGATTTACAGACTTTTTCTATAGGTTTTCCAGGAATGGGTATCTATGATGAAAGTTCTGCTGCCGAAACTACAGCTAAAAAACATAATACTAAACACACGACGATTCCCATTTCCACCAGTGACTTACTAAATAATGTCCAGCATTTTCTTGAAGTAACTGATGAGCCTTTTGCTGATAGTTCGGCTGTTGCAGTAAATATATTAAGTCAGGTAACAAAAAGACATATGACCGTGGCATTGTCGGGCGATGGGGCTGACGAACTTTTTGGTGGATATAATAAACATGCTGCACACTTAAGAGTTTTACAACCAGAGTTTTCAGATCACTTTCTTCCATTAACATCCCCTTTAGGATCACTTTTTTCAGGATCACGAAGTTCTCGAATCGGAAACTTGTTAAGAAAAGCATCAAAATTCCAGCAGGGAAGGAAACTCTCACATCAGGATAGATATTGGCTTTGGTGTAGTCTGATGTCTGAAAAGCAATCGGGGGCATTACTGAAAACCAACAGTTCTAAAGTTGATTATGACTATTATAGAAAACTCTACACCGGAAGTGTAGGAGGGAGAGATATGAACGAGATATTGACTTCCGATCTTAGACTTGTTCTTGCTAATGATATGCTGACAAAAGCTGACAAATTTTCGATGTCCGAAGGACTTGAAATAAGAGTTCCGTTTCTGGACCATACATTGGTCGAGTATGTTAATCGAATTAAATCAGAATTCAAAATAAATAAACTGGAACGAAAATCTATCTTAAGAAGGACTTTTACTGATATAATTCCCGATGATATTATGCGTAAACCTAAGCATGGATTTGAAATTCCGGTTGAAAAGTGGATGAAAAACGAACTCCGGGGCTTGCTGGACGAATATACGCAGCCGTCCTATATTGAAAGACAGGGAGTGTTTAATATTAATGTAATACAAGCATTGAAAAAAAAATCGTTGGCTACTATGTCTGGAGATACTCCTGCAAACTTATGGGCCATCCTTGTTTTTCAGTATTGGTGGAAAAAATATCTTGATTAATCAATCCCCAGGTATCATATATAAATTATTTGCATACTTTAGGTATAGGAATGCGTAAATAAAGAAAATACAGATTCATGCCGAGAATTCTACGCATACTCAACCGATTCAATCTGGGAGGTCCCACATATAATGCCGCGTATCTAACCAAGCATATTTCATCTGATTATGATACACTTTTAATCGGAGGTAAGCATAATGAACACGAAGAAAGTAGCGAATTTATATTAAATAATATGGGCGTTGAAGCACTTATTATTCCCGAAATGCAACGCGAAATAAGTCCTGTAAACGATCTGATAGCCTACAATAAAATTAAGCAAATTATACGAGAGTTTAAACCCGACATTGTTCATACACATGCTGCAAAAGCTGGTATGTTGGGGCGAAGAGCAGCTTATAGTCTGGGAGTTCCTGTAATAGTTCATACTTTCCATGGACATGTTTTTCACTCCTATTTTAATTCGGTTAAAACGGCCACTTTTATACAGATCGAAAGGGCACTTGCCAAGAGAACAAGTAAAATTATTGCCATTTCTGATTTGCAGAAGAAAGAGCTGGCAGAAGATTTTAAAATAGCACCCTCTGAAAAATTCAATGTTATCCCTTTGGGGTTTGATCTCTCCCGTTTCGGTGAAAATGTAGAAGAAAAAAGATCCGGCTTCAGGGAAAGGTATAATATTCCTTCTGATGTTTGTGCATTTGGGATAGTTGGACGAATTGTTCCGATTAAAAATCATCATTTTTTTATTGATGTTGTGGCAGGCTTAAAAGCAAATCCTATACAAAAAATGGTGGCAGTAATTATCGGAGACGGAGAGGAAAGGCAAGAGATAGAAGCCTATGCGAAAGCTAAAGGTTTAAATATTTCTACAAGATATAACGAAAAAGAAAAAACTGACATTATTTTTACCAGTTGGATTAGAGATGTCGACAAAGTATATGCTGGTCTGGATATTGTTGCCCTAACTTCAAAGAATGAAGGTACTCCAGTTAGTTTGATTGAAGCACAAGCATCTGGAAAACCTGTAGTCTCAACAAATGCAGGAGGTATAAATGATGTCGTTAAACATCTTGAAACCGGATTATTGTCAGAGCAGGACGATACACGATGTTTTATTGATAACGTTAAGTTTTTGTTAAAGAATCAAGCCGAAACTCAGCGAATGATATCCATGGCAAAAATTAATGTGAAAGAAAAATATAGCTATAATAGACTTGTGAATGAAATGGATGTGTTGTATAAAGAGTTACTGACTGATATCAAACCTATTAAAAAGCCTTACTTTTTCGTTCTTTAATAGTGTTTAGCTTAAAAAATAAGGAAGAAAACACCGGATCACATAAATTTAGTTATTTTTGTGTAATTTTATAATTGGCATGTGTAGAACTTTTTACAAAGTAATTTCTCCGGTTTCACTTTTATTATTGATGGTTATTGTCTTGTTGCCATCATGTAAAATGTTGACTTCCAGTGATTTTTTTAAGACAGAGAAAGATTTTTCTTATGCTGAATTTAAACCTAGTGAAAAGGAATATCGAATTCAGCCTTTTGATAAAATGGATCTGAAAATATATACTAATGATGGATATAAGCTGGTGGATGTTTCCAATACACCAATGACGCAAAACCAGATTCTGTATAATGTCGAATTTGACGGGCAGGTGAAGTTGCCATCGTTGGGTAGGGTTGCATTGGCTGGCATGACACTACGAGAAGCAGAGTCTATGCTTGAAACCAAATATGCAGAGTTTTTTATTGAGCCTTTTGTCATGTTGAGCGTAGTGAATAAGCGGGTTATTGTTTTTTCAGGTGGGAGTAGTAGTGGGCAGGTTTTGGAGATGAAGAATGATAATTATACCTTAATTGAAGCATTGGCTGATGCCGGTGGTATATCACAATTAAGCAAATCATATAAGATTAAATTGCTTCGTGGAGAACTCACTGCGCCACAAATTTTTGTTTTTAATATCAGAAGTATTAAAGATATGCAAAAGGCAAATTTTGTGCTTCAGGCCAACGATATTATTTATGTTGAGACACGTCCTGCTTATGGAACAAGAATTGTAACCGAGATATCTCCTTATCTTAGTATTTTGTCGTCGGTTTTGTTGGTTTATGGACTATTTTTAAGGTAAGAGCATGGAAGAAAGAAGGATACCCATATTAAATGAGACTTTTGATATACCTCTGTTCTTGCTTGTATTCCGTAAGAGTTTACTATATTTTACGATCATTGCAGTGCTATGTGGAGCAGGGGCATATGCTTATTTAAGATATACACAACCATTATTTCAGGCGAGTGCAATTATACAATTAAAAGATGAAGCCGATAAAACCAATAAAATTCTAAATATTCAGAATATTTACGATGAGTTTAATCCCAATCAAACCATAGAACTTATTCGTTCCAAAGAGTTTATTAAAAGAGTTATAAAATCACTTCCACTTGATGTTTCCTATTACTCAAAAGGAACTTTTCTAGAAACGGAACAATATCGCAATTCGCCTTTTACTGTTGTTTTCAGAAACGAAGGATTTAAACATTTTGATGTTCCTATTGCTTTAGATTTTGAAAATATTACCGATGGTTGGTTATACTTCCAGAATAACTCTTCGGCTGAGAAAGTAAAAATTAAAACAGGAGAGTGGTTAAATTTTTATGGATCATGGCTTCGTATTGAAATTCGAGATACTGCTGCATTACTCGAATACGAAAACATGTTGAAAAAAGATGGTTTATTTTTTATTGTAAATAATCCAGAAACTCAGTTAAATAAGATTATTCAGAATTTGGTTGTTGGAGTTCTGAATTTTGAAGCACAAACAATACAAATTACCTATACTGACTTTAATCCTCAAAAAACTTCAGAAATTGTAAATACTATTTCAGAACAGTTTTTAAAGTATGATGTGGAGAAAAAGAAGGAAAGTGCAGATAAAATTCTCGATTTTATTGAGAATCAGAGTGACCTTATATATGATGAATTAGATAAAATTGAAGAACAATTGATACTTTTTCGCAAACAGAATAATATCAAAACTGACGATGAAAAGGATTTGGCAACTTATAGAAGTGTAATTGAAAGAATTACCAGAGTGGAGTCTGACTTAGAAGGGATTAAAGTTGAGGTTGATACATATAATAATTTACTTGATTATTTGAAAAAGAAAGATTTGTCGGCAGTAGAACTAATTGCAATTATACCTCAAAATCTGAATTCTTCGGTATTAACCTCTATTTTATCAGAAATTCAGTCATTAATAAAAGAAAAGGAAAAAGCAATGAATAATCTGACTACACAAAGTTTTCAGATTAAATCTATAGACAAACAAATTGATAATCAACGCGAAATTCTTAAAGAATTCCTCCAGACTTCTATTAACAGATCGACTGAAAAGAAAAACATCCTGTTAGAACAATTAAAAATATTTGATAGTCAGTTGTATGCCAATGGAACTATCGATGATATCGAATATGGCAAAATTCAAAGATTATATAATGTAAACATTGAGTTCTTCAATAATATTCTTGGAAAAAAAGCTGAGTACTTAATCTCACAAGCTGGTTTCGTAAGTCAGAATATTATTCTTGAAAATGCGATTACTCCGACAGGTCCCATTTCTCCACTGAAAAAAAATGTAATGATTATTACCATAGTCCTCATTTTTGTAATGTCATTCTTTATCTTGTTTTTCAGATACCTCTTTCATAATGAAGTATACTCGGTGCAGGATATTCGAAATTATACCGACGTTCCTATTATTGGAACCATTCCTTCGTATCACGATAGTATTCCTATTTCTAAAGTATTAGTAGATATTAAGCCTAATTCTGTGTTCTCTGAGGCTTTTAGAAACATTCGTTCTAATCTGGAGTTTATTGACCGCGATAATGGATCTAAAATTATTGCGCTTTCTTCTACTATTTCAGGTGAAGGGAAAACCTTTGTGGCATTGAATCTCGGCGGAGTGTATGCATTTCAGGGTAAAAAAGTCATAATAATGGACTTTGACCTTAGGAAACCCAGAATCCATAAGAGTTTCGAAAGAGATAATAAATGTGGTGTAAGTACTTTGCTTATTGGTAAAACGCCTTTAGAAAGTTGTATTTTTGAGTCAAATATTAAGAATCTTTACTACGTAACAGCAGGACCAATTCCTCCCAACCCCTCCGAACTTATTAAGAATGCTTCGCTACACGAAATTATGGAGAAGTTAAGAACGATGTTTGACATTATCATTATTGATACGCCACCCATTGGATTGGTTACGGATGCGCTTGAGTTATTCAGAGAGTCTGATTTTCAGATTTATGTTCTTAAATCGAATTATTCTAAGCGAGTATTCATCTATAATATCAATCATCTTTTTAATGAGAAGAAGTTTGACAAATTGTCTATCGTGCTGAATAAGATTGATATGTCATCATCATCCATGCTGGGAAGTTATTCTCATCATTATGGATATGGTTATTATTCGTACGAAACAAAATCAAATTATCAGGAAGATGCTGCGAAGTATTATCGCAAGGGATTTTTTAATTTCCTAAAGAAAAAGAAAAAATAGTCGTTGCTTTTGCCAATGAGTTTCTCGCAATTTATTAAGTGTATTGTAGCTTTATTGCTAATATCGACAAATGGTATGGGGCAATTAGAACAAAATCAGAAATGTATGAACAGAAAAGCGGTTGTCGCCGGGCAGTTTTATCCTGCTACGGAAGTTGAATTAAAAAATAGTCTGAAAGAGTATTTTGCTTTAAGTTTTGTAAGGCCTGATAAACGTACTATTACTATAATTTCTCCTCATGCCGGTTATGTTTTTTCTGGTTCAGTAGCTGCGTCAGCATTTTCTGCCATACCCCCGGAAGCGGAATATGAAAGAATTTTTATTATCACTTCAAGTCATAAGTTTTCTTTTGAAGGTGCTTCGGTTTTTTCTTCAGGGAATTATGAAACACCTTTAGGCGAAGTGATTGTTGATACGATGACTGGTCTTGAGTTGATAAAAGCTTCATTATTGTTTAGCGATCGGACAGATGCCCACTTGGGTGAGCATAGCCTGGAAGTTCAGTTGCCATTTCTTCAATATCATTTGAAAACTCCTTTTAAAATTGTCCCCATCATTATTGGGACGCAAGATACCAACGTATGCAAAAAAATCGCTGAAGTATTGAAATCCTATTTGAAACCCGAAAATCTTTTTATTATTAGTACCGATTTTTCGCATTATCCAAATTACTCTCATGCTGTTGATGCAGATAAAACTGTGGCTTCTTCTTTAATGAGCAACAATGCAAATGTTTTTTTAGATAGTCTTCATGTGGTTGAATCAAAAGGTACCCCTGGACTTGTTACCGGAATGTGTGGTTGGGCTTCAGTCCTTACTTACTTGTATATGACCGAAGGGAACCCTGATATCAAATATCAAATGATGGATTATAAGAATTCGGGCGATTCAAAATATGGCGATAAAGACAAAGTAGTGGGCTACTGGGCTATTAAAATTATTCTGGAAAGACAAAAACAAGAACCTGATTTTCTGCTAACCGATGATGATAAAGAAGATATGCTTGACATGGCCAGAAAAACTGTCATTGAATATGCTAAAACAGGAACTAAAGCCGACTTCAATTGCAAAGGAAAATCTGATGCGTTGAGAAGCAAATCGGGAGCCTTTGTGACCTTGCATAAAAATGGGGAACTTCGGGGTTGCATAGGTCAGTTCAGGCCTTCAGTCTCGTTGTGTGAGCTTATTATCGACCTGGCTATTTCTTCATCTGCTTTCGACCACCGTTTTCCACCTGTATCTGCCAGCGAACTGGACGAGATCGATATCGAGATTTCCGTTCTCACACCCATGCGAAAAATTGACGATATTAATGCCATTGAACTTGGAAAACATGGAATATACATTGTAAAAGGAAACCAGTCGGGAACTTTTCTTCCTCAGGTTGCTACCGAAACAGGCTGGACTTTGGAGGAGTTTCTGGGACATTGTGCAAGAGATAAAGCCGGCATTGGATGGGATGGCTGGAAAAAAGCAGATATCTACATCTACGAAGCCATAATATTTGGTGAAAAGGATCATCAAAAATAACCTAGAGTCAAAAAAATAACGCCTTGACTTGTTGTGTATTTAGCTGGCAATGACATATTTTCCATCGGAAGCGACTGTTACTTTGGGTAGCTTTTTGTTCTTTTCGAAATAAGTGTAACCGGGCTGTATGTTTTTCCAGAAATCAATGATGTCTTTATATTCAGGGATTTTTTTCTCTATTACTGTCCAGTCGTCAACGTCCATTCTGAAAGGGAAAATGTGCACAGGAATATTGGTCTGGCCATTATTTTTTGCTTCCACTGCATAAATATATAACTCTTTTATCAATGCGTCGGTAATGGGTATACAGCCAATGGTACAGCAACTACCATGAATAAAAATGCTGCCTCCAAGTTTTCCTTTGAATCCCAGTTTTCGGTCGGATTCGTTGGGATAACTGACTCCCAGAGAGAGATAGTAATTACTGTAGGGATTGAAACAGTTAATGGTATAAAATCCTTCGGGAACCTGATAATCTCCTTCTTTTCTTTTAGGACCCAAAGAACCTGAAGAGGCGCAAATAGGAAAAGTCCGGATGTGTTTAAATGTAGCATCTTCCTTGTTTTTTGCCCAAAGTTCAAAAATCTCTTCTTTTTTAAAAACTCTGAAGAAAATATTCATTTTAGAGATATCAATATTGTACTTTTTTAAAGTGTCTTGCACCGTTTTCTCTTTGTCGGTATATGCTTGTTTTACTTTAGCATGTTTCTTCTGCTCCGTTTTAAATGTGCCGGTTTGCTGAAAGGTCAGAATGGAAAGAAAACTGAATAATAACAACAATTTCATATGTGTGGTGGTTTAATGGTTTTGTCGTATTTTTGTGATTCTAAACTGCGAATTTTAGTTGGCAATTTCGTAAAAATTGGGTACGTTTGAGTGATTTTTATCAAAAACCATGCATAAAAATAATATTAAAAAAGGAAAAGCCCCGGTGGTAAAGGAATCTCCGGTTCAACCTGCGGTAAAACAGGACATTGCAAAAGAAGTGAAAAAAGAGAATAACAGGATTTACTTGTTGCTTCTTATTTTTTCGTTTTTGTTGTATGGAAATACGCTGGTTAACGAATATGCTTTGGATGACGCCATCGTAATAACGCAGAATCAGTTTACCAAAAAAGGTATTGCCGGGCTGGGTGATATTTTTACCAGTGAATATTTTACCGGATTCTTTGGTGTTAAGAAAGATCTTGTTGCTGGTGGGCGTTACAGACCTTTTTCTGTGGCTACATTTGCTGTAGAATATGATTTTTTTGGTGAGAATCCTTTCGTAGGTCATTTGATTAATATCCTTCTTTATGCATTGACTTGTATTTTGCTTTATAAAATACTTTCAGCCCTTTTTATCAATTTTAAATTTAAGTTCAAGTGGCTTTCGCTGCCATTGATAACTGTTTTGCTGTATATGTTTCATCCTATTCATACCGAAGTGGTTGCCAATATAAAGGGTAGGGATGAATTACTTTCAATCCTTGGTGCGTTAGGTGCCATGTATTACGCCATCATTTATTTCGAGAAAGCAGAGAAAAAATACCTCCTTTATATTTTTGTATTATTTGCCATGGGTATGTTCTCTAAAGAGTCGGCTATTACTTTTATTTTTACCATTCCTCTGGCTGTCTGGTTTTTTATGCCACAGCATTTTTCAATGAAAAAAATAACCATGGTGTTGTTACCTATGGTAGTTGCTACTGTGGTCTATCTGATTGCTCGTTACAAGGTATTGGGACCCATGACGGCTCCTATTGCCAATGAACTGATGAATGATTCGTTTTTAGGCATGACAGGTGGTCAGAAATATGCCACTATTTTCTATACTTTGGGGGTATATCTAAAACTTCTTCTGGTTCCTCATCCATTGACCTTTGATTATTATCCTTATCATATACCTGTAATGCAGTGGAGTGACTGGCAATCGATGGTTTCATTGGTATTGAATCTTGGTCTAGGTGTTGTTTCGTTGATCCTTCTCAAAAGAAAGCATGTCATTTCTTTTGCTTTACTTTTTTACTTCGCTACAATTTCACCCATGTCTAACGTTTTGTTTCCCATAGGGGTATTTATGAACGAGCGTTTTGTGTTTGTTGCATCTCTTGGTTTTGCACTTGTGTTGGCATGGGTTTTAACTGTCTGGATGCCGTTGAAAGTAAAAAATGCGAGTCAGTATAAAAATTATGCTCTTTCGATATTGGTTATCGTTTTAGGATTGTATACTGCAAAAACCATTGCTCGTAATACCGTCTGGAAAAACGACTTTACACTTTTTACCCACGACGTTAATATTTCATTCAACAGTGCTAAAAGCACTTGTTCAGCCGGGGGAAAATTAATTGAGGAAGCCACCAAAGAAGGCAACGAAAAAGTCCGCGACGAATATCTGCGCAAAGCACTGGGATATCTCAAAAAGTCGGTGAAAATTCATCCCAAATACTCCGATGCCTGGTTACTATTAGGTAATGGCTATTTTGAGTATAATAAAGGCTATGACTCAGTGATTTATGCCTATCGTAAAATCCTTGAAATAAATCCTGATTTTGAAAAAGTATGGTCGAACCTAGATATTGTCTTTGCTCGTTTAGACAGTCCTGATTACAAAATTAAAGTCTACGAAGAATTATATACATTGAACCCCAACCGTTTTGAACCTAATTATCAGTTGGGTGTATTATACGGCAAATTCAAGAATAACCTTCCCGTAGGGATTTCTTATCTTAAAAAAGCGGCAGCCATCAATCCTAAGAGTGCTTTTGCCATTAAAGATCTTGGGGTTGCGTATGGTATTTCCGGCAAATATGATTCGTCTTTAACTTGTTTGATTAAAGCAGTTGAGTTGGACCCTAAAGATGCGCAAACTATGATGAATATTGGTATTACTTATTATAATTCGGGGGATACTGTCAGTGCCAGAAAGTTTTTCGATAAAGCCAAATCGGTTGACCCTACATTAAAAACACCTAATTAGATTTGGCATAGTATGTGGACTAAATATTTTTCAATAATTTTCGTTATTCAATAATACAATGAACATGAAACTAGGATTTATAGTATCTTTTTTATTTGTGATTCTTTGCTTTTCGGTAAAAGCTCAGAATGTGGGTCAAACCGAGAAAAAAGACTCCATTATCAATTTTACTGATATTCAGGGAAACAAACAGGGCAAATGGGTTAAACCCTACAAAAATGGAGTAAAAGCCTACGAAGCAACTTTCAGAAATAACAAATTAGTGGGTGAATACAAAAGATATTTTATGAACGGTAAGTTGATGGCTCATGTAAAATATAATAGTACAGGAGATAAGGGGTATGCGAAATTGTATTATGATACTGGAACTATATGTGGAGAAGGAATTTATATCAATCAGAATGTGAAAGACAGTATTTGGAAATATTATGGAACAGATGGCATATTAATCTCCGAAGTTTCTTATAAAAATGGAATTATTAATGGTCCGAGTAAAAGTTTCTTTCGTAACGGAAAAGTCAGTGAAGTAATTAATTACAAGGATAGTATCCGTGATGGCTTATGGCGTAGGAGTTATGAGAATGGGAATACCCGCATGGAGACTATGCATGTAAAAGGCAAGCGTACTGGTCTTTTTCAACTCTATTTTGAAAGCGGACGTATCAGAACCAAAGGCAAGTATAAAAATGATTTGCCTATTGGAAAGTGGACCTTTTATAAAGAAGATGGATCTGTAGAAAAGGAACTGGAATATGTAAGTGGAGGTTTATTGAAGAATCAGGATGAAGTGGATGAAGAGTTAAAGAAGCAATTGAAAGAGTGGGAAAGCTTGAAAGGAACGATTCCAGAACCCACCGAAGAGATGTTTCAAAAGTTTTTTAAGTAATGTCTATGCCCCGGGTTCTTTTAGGAATGAGTGGTGGAGTGGATAGCTCTGTGGCTGCTATTCTGTTAAAGGAGCAGGGTTACGAAGTGATTGGCTATACTTTCAGAGTATATGACTCTGTGAGTGAGGATTGCATGAAAAAGCAGAAAGGTTGTTGTACGGTGGAGTCTATATACGAAGCCAGGGATATTGCTGAGAAAATGGGGATAGAGCATCATATTATTGATCTAAGAACCTATTTTAAAGAGACTGTAATCGATCATTTCATTCGTTCGTATCTCGATGGCAACACTCCAAATCCCTGCAGTGAGTGTAACCGTTATATTAAATGGGGCAAAGTGTTCGAAAAGGCCAAAGAAATGAATTGTGAATTTGTCGCCACCGGTCATTATGCCCGTGTAATGCAAAACGAAACAGGTTTTTTCCTTTCCCAGGGCAAAGATGAAGATAAAGATCAGACTTATTTTTTATGGCAGATTCCTCGCTCGCATCTGTCTAAAACTTTATTCCCGTTGGGGGAACTGACTAAAAGTGAGGTGCGGGAAATAGCGCTTAAGCATGGTTTTGAGAAAGTGGCAAAAAAGGCCGATAGTCAGGAAATATGTTTCATCCCCGACAATGATTATCGCCGGTTTTTAACTGAAAATACAGATGTTTTGCCAGGACCCGGAAATTTTCTTTCGGTCGATGGTCGGGTACTTGGACAACATAAAGGATATCCCTTTTATACCATCGGACAGAGAAAGGGTTTAGAGATTGCCTTGGGTGAAAGAATGTTTGTCACCCGCATTAATCCCGAAACAAACGAGGTAACTATAGGGCAACAGGGCGATCTCAAGTCATCCGGAATGTGGGTTAGAAACTTTAATCCGGGAAAATACGTACAACTTACATCCGGCCAGAAATTTGATGTGAAAGTTCGCTATCGCAGTTCAAGAATCCCGGCAACCATTATGGAAGTAAATGAAGAAATATTAGTGCATTTTGATCTTCCCGTTGATTCTGTCACACCAGGACAGTCTGCTGTTTTCTATCAAGGTGATGATTTGGTCGGAGGCGGAGTTATTGTAAAAAGTATAGAATGAAAGCATCTCTTTTCATCGGACTTCTTTTAATTACATTGATTTCCTGTAAAAAGGAAAACAGTGATTATGTTGTGCCAGATGCAGGCTATGATTATTTCCCGCTGGTTACAGGTACTGTGAATTACTACTTTGTGGAATCAATAACTATAGATAAACCTTCAACCTATTTTGATACGGTTAGGTATTATCTTAAAATTGTGATAGACACGTCGTTTGTTGACGATGAGGGGAATACGGTTTTTCCGGTTAAACGATATACGTCGTCATCCTTATCAGGAAACTGGGTCATTGCCGATGTTTGGTATGCCTTTTCGAATGCAGCTATGTCTGTCATGACAGAAGAGAACATGAAATACGTAAAAATCAGGTATTCTGTCGAAAAAGCCAAAAAATGGGATGGGAATGTCTACAATATTTCCGACGAACAGACTTATTCAATTTCCTCAGTAGATGTTCCTTATTCTTTAAATAGCTTAAGTTATGATTCTGTTTTGACAGTGGTTCATGAGGAATATGAAACGCTTATCAATAAATATTTTACGTACGAGAAATACGCAAAATTTAAGGGATTAATTGAATATTACAGCCTGAATATTGTATATGCTGAAACAAATTATACTGTTCCCATTGAAGAACGAATACTAAGGGGAACCATTTTTAGAATGGAGAGAGTTGCGAACTAAGACCGGGTTTAGAATCCCAATTTTTCAGAAACTTTATTTATTACCATCATGGCTACGCAGCCTTTGTATTCTGTGGCGTTGAGTGTGATAGTAACAGTCAGATTCATGGTTTCTGCCGGAGTAAATTCGTAATACATTTTGGGGGCGTATTGGGCATTATATGCTTCTGTTTCCATTTTTTGTATTTCGAGTTTCAGATTATCAATGTCGCCACTGATTTTAATTTTATTTTTATTCCCTTTTATCGTCAGCTTTTGTTTTTCGAGAGACAATAGAAACTCCTTTTTTGCAGCTACATCTTTGGCCGCTTTGTTGCTTCCATAGGAATAATATTCATTACCGTTTTCATCTGTTATAGAAAAAGTAAGTTGTTTTAAAATATTGGAGGATGTGGAAAAGCTAATCTTATAGTCTTTGCCTTCCTGACAAACAATGTTTATCTGACTTGTTTTTCCTGCAACAAATAATCCACTACGCGATTGATTGTCGAATTTCCAAGGGTATCTAACGCCACCACGGGCGTTGGTAAGAAATTCGCCACAATTTTGCGCCATAGTAAGACTGCCGATAAGTCCTGTGAATAGTATTAATATGATTGTTTTCATAATGTTTCAGATTAAGATTGTTCAACAAAATATTTGCGAAGTGCTTCAATTTCTGTCTTGAATTTTTCTAAAGAAGTCTTTTCTATTTTCCATTTGCCTGAGGTGCCAATTACGTTTTTGGTAGTGTCTTTGGCTACGGTTGATTCTTCTTTGGTCAGACCAATATAGAAACTATCGAGTGTAATGGTTTTATCCATGATGGTTTTTACTTCTGCATCATTTTCAAAACGTTCCATATTTTTTATGATGTTATTGAAAGTAACTTTCTGTCCAGCAATTTTTTGTAGTACAGGATCGTTGGCGTTGAAATTTTTAAGGTCGATGAGGTTCAGGGAGATATACATGGTCTCTATCCAGCCTGCAGTCATTATTATTGCCAGTGATTTTCCTGCGCCGGATTCTTCAAGACTTTGAATGACATTATAAAACGACTCGTCTGAAATTTTTCTCAGAGAATCTGTGTTTTCAGAATTCTCTTCAATTTTCTTCATGGTTTGTTCGGGAATAGAAGAAGACAATCCAAGTTGATCAGCCATTTCGCGTACTTTAGCAAAATATCTGACAGCCGTTTTCATTTCTCCAAAACTATTGAGATAAGCCATATCGGCAACATACAGACCCATATTGACTTCCTTGGCTAAGCGACTGGTGAATTGTGCTTTTTCGTCACGCGTCAAACCTTGTTTAAACCTTAAATTTTTATTTGTAAGAAGTGAGAAGAACTCATCCGGTGAAGGAACCTGATATACCACTTCATTCATCATTTCGGTCGAATCAATGTCCACTTCGATAGTGTCGGAAACGTTATCCTTATTTGTTTCTGTAGTGTTTGAACACGACCAGAAAAGTAAGGATGACAAAAAGAATAAAATCAAATACTTCATTTTGTAGGAATTAATTATTTCGGTCAAAATTAAAAAAAAAACACACATCAAAAAAAAATATGTTTGACGTGATAGTATTTTATCGCAAATTAATAGGAATAATTATAATTTTCTTAGCAACAAAACTTCGGTCAAAAGTAAGAGGAGCGATGCCAGCATGAAGTAATACCAAAGCTTTACACCTTCACTCAGTGACTGAATTTCGTGTGTCAGGGCAGATCCTTCTTTTCCAGAAAGCTGGTATTGTTTTATTTCGTTTGATTTAAAAATGGAGTCAATTTGTCCAGGATTAAATAATTTATTGTCTGATTCTTCACGACCAGAGTTGATAGAAAAACCTCCCACAACAACTTGATCTGAAATACAATCATAGTTGCCGGGTTCCAGATTTCCTGCGTCGGGGAATATGCGGAGTTCCTTGCCATTAAAAGTCTGTGCAGGTATTGAAACGGAGCCTGTTTTAATATTTCGGATTTCAACGGGCTTTTCGGAGAGTCGGATGTCCTTAATCGAGACAAACTCGTGATTGCTGATATATAACGGGACTATCTGCTGACTATATAAGGCGATATTATACAAAAAGGGAATGAAGAGGGGGTCGGTAGCAAATGAACTTCCCATATCTCGTAATGGGAAGGCCAGTGTGAAAAGTTTACCCTGACCTAGACTCGTCTCAGTGATTAATGCCCGCCCCGAAATGTCAGACACCATGGATTGGGTGTTTAGTCCAAACCGCAGCAATAATGCAGGTTTTACAGAAGGTAGCCTGGTTTGTTCCGTCTTTTTTAAGATGCTATTTTTAAATACCAACGATTTTTCGTTAAAACTGTACATCGATTTTTTAGCGGTATCACTGCCTTCTACCACTATCCCATAGTCGGTTAAAAAGGAATTTGCCAGTTCAACATTTAAAGGAAGAGACGGAATGAAAAGGACATTGCCACCTCCTTCGATAAATGATTTTATTTCCTGACGGAAACCATCCGAAATTTCTGTTGCCTCGTTAAGAATAATCAGATTTTGCTGACGTAGCACCCCATAATCAGTCTGCCTGTATGAAAAACTCTGAAATCTGAAAACAGAATCGCTGCTGTAAAAAGTACTGATGTAGGGTGGAGCTTCTTTATCCTGAATACAGCAAACAGAAATTTTATCAGTTATACGATAGGTGAAAAATAAACTATTATCATAGGTCACCGGATGATCAATGGTCTCAATTCGGCCATGCACAAGCCCTGATTTGCCCGAAGTAAACCCAATGGTTTGTGATGTGATGCCATCTTTTTCGACAGAGAATGAAGCTACAGAAATCAGCGAGTCCTTTTCGTATAACTGAAGTGGAATATTCTGATAGCTTTCGCCCGAATGATTGTGAATGCTGGCTTTCATCTCTTCGGCATTATTGGGCAGGTGTCCGGGATAGTCGAAGCTACAGGAGTCGAGACTGATATTGTTAAAGTATGTGGCTTTTAAAGGAAGAGTGATAAAGGTAATGTTAGTGTCGTTCAGTTGAAAAGGCAGGATGTCTTTTTGCTGAAAATCGCTGATAAGATACATTTCCCCGATTTTTACCTTATTCTGTAAGGCAATGTCTTTGGCCCGGTTTAATATGGCATCCATCGTATTGCTTGATCTGTAAGGTGCAATAGAAGGGATGACTTCCCTGGCTTTATCCTTAGAAATAATAGTTCCCGACCAAGGGGCAAAATCGTGACTTATGACAAGAAAGCGTGTGCCGGGTCCGAAAGCATCGACAATGTTAAGCGCATCATTTTTTGCTTCCTCCAACAAACTCCCTTTTTCGCCGGGCGCCTGCATGCTGAAAGAATTATCAATAAAAATGGAAATGATTTTCTGTTCACCGTTGTTTTTAATCTGTCCCGGGAAATAAGGTTGCGAAAAGGCCATTACCAGAGCGATGACAGTAAGAATACGGCAAAGGAGTATTAGTAAGTGTTTTACTTTTGACCGAGAACGGGTTTCGAGTGTGGCATCGCGTAAGAATCGCAAATTGCTGAAGTAGACAATGCGGAATTTTCTGAAACGGAATAAATGTATAATGATAGGAATGGAGACAAGAGAAAGAAAAAACAAGAAACCGGGGAAAAGAAAAGCCATAAATGTTTTTTGCAAACCTAGTCAATTTTTTTCGAAATTTCAGGCATTAATTTTTTCGGGGAGGGAAAGTGCTTGATAGTGTAAATATCAGTTTTTTAACATGATAAATGAAAGAGAACGAAATTGTTTGAATTATTTAACGGTTTTTATGCTACTAAAATTTTAAACAATGAAGGAGAGGGTGAAAGTGCGCCACATTGAAAAATTGATGTTTTATGTTTGATTTTTGTTCATTAAGAGTAAATTTGTTTCAATTGAAATTTAATTTATCTAACAAAAACTGACTTTATGAAAACTATGATTTTTGTCTTTGCCATGGCCACTTTTTTTCTTTTTTCATGTAATCAGCCCTCAGAAAATACTACTGAAACAAAAGATTCTTTATTAGAAGTACATGAAAGTTTTTCCGAAGAAACGCCTGAAAATACAGCAGTTGATTATCAAACTGCCATTATTGGAAAGTGGGAGTATGAAGAAACTCAAATGACAATTGGAGATCAAACTACGAATATCAAAGCCATGTATCATTGGTCGCTTGAATTTAAGACTGATGGTAATTTTCACGAAGAGAATCAGTTTGCCGAAGGGGATGAAATTACTACACTTGATAATACTTATACCATTAAAGACAATTTTCTCCAGCGTACAGGGGCTATCGAAGTCACTATTATTGAGTTGACAAAAGACCAACTGGTTATTGAGTCTTTATCCGCTAAAATGGTTTTCAACAGAGTGAAATAATTCTTTAATGCTTTTATAGATTGCTTATCTGGCTATAGTCTAGGAACCATTTATTGCAATAAAAGTTAAAAAAGTTATTTGTTTTTCTCTAATGAGAGAAGCCTCATTTTTTTCATTATTTTTGCAGCAAATAAGGTTATGATAAGACACATTGGATTAAATATTAATGAGGAAAGTGAACTCAGCGATTTTTATGATAAAATTCTTGGGTTTTCGGTCACCGAACAGTTTACTGTTCATAAAGAGAGATGCCGTCAGATTTTTAAAACAGAAAAAGAATTTACCGTTTATCGTCTTGAAAAATTTGGTCTGGAACTCGAATTGTTTTTGACAGATCAACTCAATCATCATAATTTTCAGCATTTGTGTCTGGAATACTGGAAAGTGGGTGAAATATTCGAGAAAGCAAAGAAAGCGGGATATTCTACCACTACTTTTGTTAAGGATAATGGCCGCAATGCCTTTTTTATTCATGATAAAGCAGGGAACTTATTCGAACTCAAAGAAATTAACCATATTTGAAAAATAAAGTTTAAATAATTTCGTTTTGAAAAATCAACGATTAAAATAATGACCCGTTTTATTCTCATATTTTTGGTTTTTGTACCCGGACTCCTTTTTTCGCAGGAATGGTCAAAACCTACCAAAAAGGCTGATCTGGTATATGATACCAGAGAGTACTTTAAAGCATATAATTTGTATAAGGCTTCTTATAAGGAAGCTCCATCCAAAACTGAAAAAAGTTATATCTCTTTTCAGATGGCGATGTGCCTTAAGTTTATGAATCAAACCGTGAAAGCCGAGTCTGCTTTTCTCAGAGCCATATCCCGCAATTATTCTGATCCTATCGTGTATTTCTATTATGCCGAAATGTTGAAGAAGAATACCAAGTACACCGAAGCTGCCCAGAATTACGAAGAATATAGCAAACGAGTGCCTGATGATCCGAGAGGTACCGAAGCGGCTGTGGGTTGTCGTATGGCTGCCGAATGGCTTGCCAATCCTACGCGCTATGTTATTGAAAACCGAAAAGAGATTAACAGTAAGGAATCTGAGTTTGCCGCTATTTATGCCTCGCCCGATTACGAAACGATATACTTTACTTCTACCCGTACAGGTTTTCATGGTAATAAAATTAATCCCGTTACCGGTGAGAATTATTCTGATATTTTCGAAACTACCAAGGATAGAAGAGGGGATTGGAGTAAGCCCGAAGCACTCAACGATACCGTGAACTCTGTCAATGATGATGGTACACCTGCTTTTGGGGGCGATAATTACAATAGTTTATTTTTTACCCGTTGTAAAATCGTTCGGGGGATGAAACTGGGATGCCAGATTTATGTAGCACGCCGTCAGGCTGGCGACGATTGGCTCAATGTGGATTATCTTCCCATTGCTACTGATAGTATTTCTGTTGCGCATCCAACCATTTCCAAAGATGGCTTGACAATGTATTTTGTTTCTGATATGCCTGGAGGTTTTGGCGGTAACGATATTTATATGACCACTCGTAAATCGAAATCGGCTACTAAATGGGAAACGCCGGTGAATATGGGCATGGACATCAATTCAGCAGGAAATGAGTTATATCCTTTTATTCGAGAAAACGGAATTCTTTATTTTTCGTCCGATTACCATCCTGGTATGGGGGGACTTGATATTTTTAAAGCGACGAAAAATGAAGACGATCGCTGGGTAGTTGAGAATATGCGTTACCCAATAAATTCACCTGCCGATGACTTTGCTATTGTTTATAAAGGAAACAACGAAGAAGGTCTCTTTTCTTCAACTCGTAAAGCCGAAGGTTCACGTGGGAAAGACGATATTTATTCCTTTTTATTGCCTGCCATGGAGTTTATCCTCGAAGGTAAAATTGTGGACGATATGACCGAAAAACCTATCGCTAAAGCTCGTATCAAAATTATGGGTTCTGATGGCACCGATTTGGATATTACAACCAAAGAAGATGGAACTTACAGATATAAATTGAATCCACATA
>PHDH01000226.1 GCA_002840935.1 Bacteroidetes bacterium HGW-Bacteroidetes-21
TTTGTACGCACTCCTCCAAGGTAATTCTTTATCATACTTTTAACTCTTTCCCAATCAAGTCCTCCATGACCACAACCAAGTGCAGGTAAAGTTAAAGTTGAATTTTCCTTATCGGACAGGTAAACTTTTAACCACTTCAACCCCTTTTCTATGTACTCATATTCTGATGGATTCTTCCAATGTACTTTGGTTGGGAAATTTATAATTGTTGTTTTAGAAAACATATCATTATCTTGCCAAACATGAGGTTTCCCTGGTTGTACCTCATTATTTTGACAAGCTTTTTGATATTCTTTAAACATGTCTGGATATTTATTTTTGAATAATAATGCCACACCCGCGCCCATAACGCCAACACAGTTGACGGTATTTATTCGCAAATCCGCTTTATAGTCAAAAAAATCACCCGTTACAAACTTTAACATATTAGCTAATTTCTTTTTTTATTCTTTCTACAAAATTACTAAGCTTTAGGTTTAATTGAAAATGCCACATAGAATTTATAGCTTGAACATCTGATAAACTTAAAGCAATTAGCATATTTAATTTATTTTCATCAAGTTTAAGATTTAATAACTCTTTCTCTTTTCGCCCTTTTACTAGTATGTCTCCAATTAAGTCATGATAACCAACAAGTAAGCATATCATCTTAATTTCACCATTTGATAGGTGAGTAAAATCTTCAGATAATATTCTCTTTAACATTTCCAATCCATCCACAGTATGGTCAGGATAATCCTTTTGTATTCCATCTTCCCAATCTGATTTTGGTCCTTTACCAATATCATGAAGATATGCCGATAATTTCACGATTTCCTTATCTTCTTTAGATAATTCATTATAATAAGAATTTTCAACCAAAGACTCTACAACTTTTAGAGTGTGGTCGCTTACATTATTATTATGTGCACTATTATCTGTTTCTAATTCAAAGATATCACTTAATTCAGGTATCACACAAAAATTATTTTCTAGCTTCTTTAATGCATCATTAATATCAGAAAATTTACTCTTTGATAAATCAATTTCCTTGCGCTTCTCCTTTATATATTTAATTGTACTTTTATAAGTTCCATGTAGTATATATGGACCACATACCAAAGTTTCATTGTTTTTATTACGTTTCGATTTAAACTTTGTGTAATAGAAGTACCTTCCATTAAAACGATAAACTGCTATGTTAGGTACATTAATATTACATTCTTTATAAATCCTCTTTGTTTCTTTCTCAACAGCTTTATTCCAAACAATTATATATTCAATCCAGTCAAGTGGGACTTCTTTATTTACTAAGACCTCAGACATTCTCCTGTGTCGAAAATCTTCATCACCACCATCGCCCCATTTTGTTTCATTAATAGCACTCCAATCAAGTTTATCTAGGTCATTAGGCGAATCATAAAAGACTGGGGGTTGAGCAGTATTTGCAGAAGAGCTAGTAAATACAACATATTTTTCTAAAACTTTTTCAATAGAAACAGCAAAAAAGATAAGATATGGTTGATCTATGTTTTTACTTCGTGTTATTCCTAAAAGCATTGGATTCGTTGTAGCAAAATAAAAAGGCACATAGTCATGAACTTTACCGAATGGAGAACAGGTCACATCCATCTCGCTTCTTCGATTCTGGATGTTTTCATTTGCAATGTCAGTATGTTCTATATTTCTACTTTTTTTTTCATTTGTACTCAGAAAACCATTTTTAAGAATTGATTCTAAATTTTCTAAATGTGTAAAATGAAAAAAATATTTTCCCTTGTAATCTGCTGGTATTGTCATAATACTTCTAATTTATGCTGGAGTCTTCATTGCTTGCCCATAACAAGTCGATAACATCAACTCGTTGATGTTATCTACACTATACCCACAACCGTCCATCACACCTAAAGTATTGTATTCCATAAGCATATTCATTTTTAGTCGTTTGTGATCGGTTATAGATATAAGTAAATTCTGATAACAAATATAATTAATTTTAAATTGCAAAGCAATACAATTATGAATCAATAAAGTAATTTTTGTTTTAGTTAATGATTCAGGTGTTTTTGCTGCGTGATAGAATACCCATAACTTGCCAAATCGTTTCTTTATTCGTACTTTTGCAGCAGCAGGCCGTTCCATCGCTCCTGTTTACAGGGGAGGAAAGTCCGGACAACACAGAGCACCGTGCTTCCTAACGGGAAGATATCCGTAAGGGTATGGTAATGTAACAGAAAACAACCGTCTGCCGGCTAAAAAGAATGGACGTGTCCATTTTTGTTCGCTTCGGTGAACTAAGGCAGATAAGGGTGAAAAGGTGGGGTAAGAGCCCACCGGTTCGGGTGGCGACATCCGGAGCCGTACATCCTGCGGGTTGCAAGGTCATGTATACCGGCAATAGGATTGCTCGTCCGTGTCGGGGGGTAGACCGCCAGAGGTTGCAGGCAACTGCAATCCCAGACAAATGATGGAAGCCGGCCGAAAGGCCGGAACAGAATCCGGCTTACAGGCCTGCTATTTTTTTAATAATGGTTTGGGATAGCACGTTTTTGACGTGCTATTTTGATTTTGTCTCTAGTTATAATCTAAGGAAAAAAAGACAGAATTACTCTTCCTCTTTTTTCACAACCACATATACATCCTCATTGTCTTTCTTCATGAGGTATTGCTCCCGTGCAAATTTTTCGAGGTTGCGATTATTGGTTTTCAACAAATGAAGCTTTTCATTGTTTTTAATAATCTCGTTTTTAAAATACTCTTTCTGGCGCTCAAGTTTATTTAATTCCTGTATATAGCTAAAACGCTCAATCAGATTATTCTGACTGAAGATTAACACATACACTACAAAAAGAACCAGTGTAATAGCGTATTTATTCTTTAAAACAGATAAAATCTTGATTTTCTTCATTTAACCTCCGCTAATGAGATGAAGTATGGTTAGATTATCACCATCCTGTACTAAGGTCGTATCAAAGTCATTCTTATAAACAATAGCTCCATTTAATTTAACCACCAGCATTTTAAAGGTAAACTTTTTTATTTCCATGATGCGACTCACAGAAAGTTTGTCTCCTTCAAATTCTTCGACATTGTTATTTAAAATAATTTTCATACTAATTGCTTAATAAAATGCTTAATACCACATTGGCTTGCATATGAGAAACGATACCCACACGTGGAGCCAAAGCAGGATTATTATCATTTACTTCCGAAATATTGTCTCCGCAAATATAGAGATTTCCATACTGTGTTTCATGAATGGTTTCATTATTTCCCCAACCAGCCATTCCATTTCCTGCCACGACAGGAATATGATGCAGTTTTTCGGTCATTACTTCAATAAGCATTTGCTTCATATCCGCCCCGTCGAACGCTTCTACCACAACATCACAATGCCTGAACAAAGAAGGAATATTCTCTTTATCAAGAACACAAGAATGGGCATCTACCAATGTATAAGGATTGATACGCGCAATATTTTCGTGAAGCTTTTCTGCTTTGGAGAAACCAATCTGGTCAAAAAAGAAATACTGACGATTTAAATTTGACTCTGAGATAACATCAAAGTCGGCTATCACCAATCGCCCTACACCCACTCTGGCCAAAGCAACAGCAACGTTGGATCCCAAACCTCCGCATCCGGCAATTCCTACGCATTTATTCTTCAGTATAGCTTTGATTTCGTTGAATGTCATGCTGCAAAAATAATCATTTTCGTGTTCTAAGCTATTGGTTTTAGTCAGGAAAAAACGTAGTTTCGCAAAAAAAATGTATCATGATAAAAGTAAATGAATATTTTGGTGGCAATGTAAAATCAATGGCCATTAATGCAGGCGATTACAAAGCAACTGTAGGTGTTATGCTTCCCGGAGAATATGAATTTGGCACTTCTACCGAAGAACGTATGCTGGTTACTGAAGGTCAGATTGAAGCCATGTTACCTGGCGAAACACAATGGAATGCTTACAAAGCAGGACAGGACTTTCATGTTCCAGCCAATGTAAAATTTCAGGTTAGAATTAAAATGGATACTTCGTATATCTGTTACTATAAATAATTTTGAAAGGAATCTCACACTTGTTCTAATAGCTTACGAGTGTCTTTATTTTAACATTAGCTTATTTAAGCTTAGCAAGTTCTGTTTGCAACTGACTAAAGAAATCGGTTGAAACCAGCAAACATTGATCCTTCAGGTTTTTCCATACCTGAAGTCCCCATTCGGGATCATAATCCTGCATAATATATTTAGGCGGATTTTCTGTATTTGAAATTTTTCCAAAAGTAATTTTATCTGTTTTTGAATTCGACTGATGCTCAAAATCATATAATTTAATTGAATAATGATCATCCTTACAAACAAACAAAATTTTATATACGATATAACCATTAGACTGACTTGTATACATTCGGCTAATGGTTGCTGAACCCGGATATGGAATCGGATTTTGATAAACAAACTTGCCATTAGCAAGTACAGTATCAATTTTATTACTACTCAAAATATCAATCATCGACTGACTCTCGACCCATTGATAAAACTCTTTGGAAAACTTTTTCCCTTTATTTCCTATAGGCAATATTGATTTTTCGAAACTCGAAATATTCTGCGCAGTTAGGCTGAATATATAGAAGAAAATCATTACCGGAATTAAGGCTATTGCTTTCATTTGTCGAAGAAAACTTTTTCTAATATACGTAGCCTTGGGAAAATAGATAAGCCTAAAATATTAACAATAAATATTTATGAACAATTTCACAAGTAAGCATCAGTAATACTGGCCGTTATATCGACATCACCTGTTCATATTTTATTCTGTTTTCATGCCCGCAATAAGCTCATTAATATCTGAAACATTATTCCGGATACAATAATCCTCTAATTCGCCAACTATGTTGAATGAAACTGCTGGATCTATAAAGTTTGCCGTACCAATCTGGACCGCCGTTGCTCCTGCTAAAAGAAATTCAATAGCATCCATGCCGTTCATAATTCCCCCCAGTCCCACTACAGGAATCTTAACTGCTTTACTTACCTGCCAAACCATACGCAATGCAATGGGTTTAATAGCAGGACCCGACAAGCCACCTGTAATGGTAGAAAGTTTAGGTTTGCGTGTCTGGACATCAATGGCCATGCCCAGAAAAGTATTAACTACCGATACGGCATCCGCTCCTTCATCTTCTGCTGTTTTTGCTATCTCAGCAATATTTGTAACATTAGGTGATAGCTTTACAATAAGTGTCTTTGGATAAATTTTCCGTACTGCTTTCACGACAGCGGCAGCAGATACACACGAAGTACCAAAAGCCATTCCCCCTTCCTTTACATTGGGGCAACTAATATTAAGCTCAATGGCAGGAATATGCTCTAATGCTGCAATTCTCTCCGTTACGGCCATATACTCGTCAATAGTACTGCCAGAAACATTGACGATTACGTTAGTATTATAATGTTGGATTTTGGGATAAATGTCGTTTGCAAAAACGTCCACTCCCTTATTTTGCAGTCCTACAGCATTGAGCATTCCCGAAGCTGTTTCGGCCATGCGGGGATAAGGATTGCCTTCCCGGGGATTCAACGTTGTTCCTTTGACAATGATGCCTCCTAAAGCGCCAATATCAAAGAAATCCTCAAATTCGGGTCCATACCCAAATGTTCCGGATGCTGTTAGTACTGGATTCTTACAGGTCATCTGACCTATTTTGACTGACATTTTTACCATAACAAATCTTTTGAATTAAATACAGGTCCTTCGGTACAGACACATTTCCGACCTTTGGGGGTATCTGTGACACAACAAAGACAAGCACCCACACCACATGCCATCAGATTTTCTAAACTTACCTCGCATTCGACTCCAACTTCCTGCGCTCTTTTTGCCACTGCTTTCATCATAACTTCGGGTCCGCAGGTATAGATCATTGAATAATCCGTCAAACGATTAAAAACAGAGTGATGTACGACAAAACCTTTCTCACCCACACTTCCGTCTTCAGTTGTAATATGCACTTTTCCGTATTTTTCGTATTCATCTGTTAGCATGACGAAAGAGGCATCTCGAACCCCGGTAAGT
>PHDH01000227.1 GCA_002840935.1 Bacteroidetes bacterium HGW-Bacteroidetes-21
GGTATATAAAAATGCTTGTGGTTACGTTCATTTAAGCGAAAAACACTTTGCTGATACTTTTCGATCAAATGGTGATAAAGGCGATATGAAATTTTCTGGAATAATTGGTATTGAAGATTCAAATATTTCAGAAGAAGATAGAATTGATGCAAGTAAAGCTATGATTGAATCAACTAAAATTGTCATTTGGACAATAAACGAATGGATGTCAAACAAAAGGGACTTAAATAACAATAAATGAAAACAAAAACCCATTCCAAGAAACCTATTATCTCCATTCTTATAGGTTCAGGATTTTCAATACCTGCCGGTATTCCTGGAGTAAAAGAAATTAACAAACGGCTATCCAAAATTGATGAATCAGAAATAATTATCCATTCTCAAATGAGTGCAGGATTTTTAAATGGACAGACCGATAACAACAGACTTCATCGCAATGATGAAAGATTGTTTGTTCAAGAATTCATTAAATTCTATAATAGTTTACAATCAGTAGAATCATTTCATTACGAGACCTTTTACGATTTTTACTGGGACTATCGTAGAGGCATTGCAAATAAAGATTTGATAGATAGGTTTATTATAAAATTTAACAATGATCAATTCCCTACACAAGAACCTACGATTTCTGCTAGTCAAAGAATCGACGATTTCAACAGAACATTCAATCAACTTATTGCACAACTTATTCAGAAATCGTGGTTATATGAAGATATTAGTTATCTAGACTTCCCTCCATATGATTATTTTATTCGTTTCCTTCGACATCTTCTTTTTGGTTGTGATATAAAGGTTCATTCTCTAAATCATGATTTGCTATTTGAATATATAGGTACCAAGCATGCCGATCTATGGGAGTTTTTCTCTGATGGGTTTGAATTAGCTGGATCCCCTTTCTATGGTCATGCTGAGTGTGTGTTTAATCCAAACACAGAACACAAAGTCAAGAAAGGATATTTTGTAAAACTACCTCGTTATACGGGTAAATATAATACCCCATTATGTTTATACAAATTACATGGAAATATTGCGACTCATATAGTTTATCCCGATCATGAAAACTCCCCTATTAGAATTAAACGGACATATGGAATCGGTCAATATTATCAGGAATTATACAATTCCTCCAAAGGTGAATATGAATTAAAACACTTATGGGATATGGTTCAACCAGACTTTTTAACAGGCACTACTGAAAAGACCAGACATTACTCAAATGACCCATTCTATAAAGAAATGTTTAACTGTTTTGAAACTAACCTGCAGATGTCAGATTTTCTAATTGTTATTGGATATGGCTTTCAAGATACTGGAATTAATAATTTTATAGAAGATAATTATCTTTCTAAAGGAAAAGCAATGGCTTATATTGATCCGAATAAACCAGAAAATGAGATATTGATAAAATACCCATCTACACACATACAGAAAAGCATTACTGAGGTATCTATACAAGAGTATAATAACTTAACACCTAATTGGATTATTGAGCAATGTGATGAAGCAAAAAATAAATGAAAATGTTAAGATGCGGAATAATTTCTTAAATTAACCTAAACATTTTAATATATGTGCAAGAATATTTTTTATAAAAGACAAAAACAAAGGTTAATCCTTCTCACGGGTGCTGGATTAACACAAGGTAAAGACTTTTTTGATATTTCAACATTGAGTCTGACTAACCAGTTTGTTGAATATACGCACCCTGACCTCGCAGACGACAGTGATTTGATTAGATTTATTTATTCAGAATATTGCTTCTGGAATAAATTAAATCCTTCAGATGTAGAAAAAAATATTAACAAAATTAATTTTGAAACAATACTCCATATTGTTGAAGAACTATTTTCATATATTGAAGATGTGGATAAAACAAATCATAAGAGCAAACACCTGAACAATGTTAAAACATCTATTTTCAGATTAAATGCTAGGCTTATTGAATATATTTTCCGAGTCAAGTCACCAAAATGGAAGGATTTTACGTACCTATTTATTGAAAAAATTCATAATCACTTGATTGATATACTCATCGAATCTATAGAGGATAAGAATTGTGATAAGAATAATCGAGGAATGAATGATTTTAATAGATTTATTGATTCTATATTTAGCAAATCATCAAATACTAGAAGATTATATACTTTAAATTATGATACATGGTTTCCTAACTTTGCTGGCTATTTTGATGGTTTCACAGAAAACAGATTTAATAGAAGCAAAGTTATTCAAGACAGGGATGTAGATTGTCATTACAATTTGCATGGTTGCATATTATGGAACTATGGAAAGGTATATGATAAATTGGATAAACCTGAAAAAAGAAAGCATTTTCAAAGCTCTAGTGAATATACCATTGCAAGAGAAGCAATTCTACCATCTCCAATTATTTCTGGATATAATAAACTTTCAAGAATAAACTCTAGTCCTTTTCTTGAAATATGGCATTCGTTTACATCTGACTGTTTTTCAGGAAATATTGTGATAATTATTGGTTACAGTTTTAGTGATCCGCATGTAAATAATAATCTGCGGTTAGTAAATTCAACTAGCAAAGTTGTTATTGTTGTAAAGTTTTCTCAAGCAGAATTGAATAAAGTAGAATCCAGCTTTACAAAGATAAAATATGAAGTAGAAGACATTTTTGGCTGCTTGTTTTCAGAAATTAGAATTCGTTCTGGTTTGAATTATACTATTGACAGTGATGATGGAAGAGTCTCATTTTTCATTGATGGAATTGGAAACTCTTTCTATCAAGAATATTCTTACATCTGACAATTCCCTCAATTTCATTTCTAAACTTTGAATACGAAGGTATATTTTTATTTTTTTATTCTTTCTTCGCATACTTTATTGACACTATGGGACTTTTAAGAATACATTTTCTTGTTAGTGATTGTACGAATAATTCTTGGATAATCTTTCATAATAAACTACTGTGCTCGAATACAGAATGTATTATAAACATAGGCCATTGGTCTATATCCACAAGAATAACCGTCCTGAATTCTGTGAATATTTCTGCCTAGTTGGTAATAATCATTTGATGTAGTCTCTAATATAATCCAACCTAAGTCCGTTGTGTTTACCTCAACCCACGCATGTCCTTGATTTTGAAATAATCCAATTGCAACTCTTACAATATTTGTATCAATACCTGATGCCAAAAGAAGAGATGCTAATAAAAACGTCGTATCTTCACAATCCCCCATGCCTCTTTGGAGTGTTTCAACCAGAAAAGCCCAGTGTTCCTCAAATCTGTAGTTTTGTCTGTCTGTAATATAACTAATTTGCTGGCTTACATAATTAAAGCAAGAAATTAAATTATTTTCTGACTGCAACTGCCCTGCAAGGTTAATTATAGTTGGGTTATTCGGTGTAATAAAATCATTATACCTGTATTGTGCATTATAAAATGGACAGTTTATAACTCATATCATTCTGATTATTACCTATACTCTGCTTTTATTGTTTCAACTCTTTCTTGCAATTCCGGATTACATGCTCTAAACCAAAATAGTCCATTTTTTCCTAAAGCTACTCTTGCAATTAAATAATAACCAGCCTCAATGTATGGCCGCAATTTATTTTCAATAAGTCTTCTCCAATCAGCAACGCTTAGATCAGAGTCAAAACAAAAAGTAGTATCTAAACATTGTTCCAGATTATCAACTCCATTTAGAAGTAGAAAACGTATCGCTTCATCTCTCATTTGAGCGGGTGTATAGGCGGTTTCTCTTTTTCTTGCTTCTTTCTTTTGGTTGTATGTAAAAACATATTTTGCCATAATATTCCCTTTAATAGATAACATTATATGTAAAACTGTGAATTAATGCTAATTCTTTAATTGCTATGTATTTCATTATCTATTATTTATTAAACTTTTATCTTATCAACTATCATTTTATTTTAGATTTAGTGCTTTGTCTATCTTTTCAACTACATCAATTACATTTGGTTCATTAATTTGAAGTACTCCTGCTTTAATGTGGTCATATATAAATGATGAAGGAATATACTCAGGCATAGAATCTAAATTGTAATCATTATCATATTTTAACGCATAATACAAAATTAAGTTTTTACTACGAGAAGTACTATAAGGAGTTTTTCTTATTTCATATGCTTGATTACAACACTTTAAATGAGCAAGATAGATTTTTAATACTATTAATGCAGTATATATTTTAACTTCATTGCAATTATGATCATATAATATCCTTAATGACTTTCTGACTGAAAGTGGTAATTTGGGCAATATAATACTATGTTCTTCAAGCCTTGGCTCATAACCAATTGCGAATTCCTTTAGGTTTTCTTTATGCTTCAACAAACATTTGCTTTCTTGCCCATAATACATTGTAGATACAGCAAAAATTAAAAAGAATAATGTTATTAACTTTTTCATCTTGGTTTAATTTCAACATTGGGTGTTTCAATTTGTAATGGAGTTATCGGCCTAGCTTCTATTTTTGATACTGGAGACATATATTTCACTGGATCAATAGTATTTCCTAAGTTTATCTTTGTCATTCCATCTTCAGTCTGTTTGAACATAAAGAAATTTTTTGTAGAAACCAATCTACCTGTTTCTACTCCATCTACAATTTCAGGAACAACTTGACCTCTTGACGCAATTGAAGTAACACCTGTCTGCATAGTCCAATCTTTTGCTAATGAAACCCCTCGAGCAGCTTTGTCATTGCCTAGATTACAACCAGCAAAAATCGCAATCGCATTACTTTCAAACTTTATTTCACCACTTTGCATTCCTGCAACAACATCACTTACATAACCAGACTCAGGGTTTGGAGTACCAGACAATCTACCGTTCGTTCTACCATATGCAGAATTTGTTTTATAAAACCCCCTGTTTCCATCTAAGATAACTCCTTGTTCAAAACCATGAGAAAAAAAAGTAAATGATCGAACGCTACCCTCTTTTTGAGTTTGTTCTTTTAAAAGGTCAACAAATCCTAGTCCATTACTAACACCATGAGGGTCTGAAGATAACATAGCTCTTTTTTGTAAAGACTCTGCTCTCAAAAGAAAGGTTTTTTCATCTCCAGCTTTCTGTCCATATATTGCTATGTCCGCCTCTAACCCATCTAAATCAATAGCCATTATTGGACTATTACTAGCAAATTGATATGGTGTAAGCATTGGATAGCTTCTTGTTAATGGGTCTACACTTAAGAACTTTCCAATTCTCGAATCATAAATTCGAAACCCATAGTCATAAGTCGCTCCCGTCTGCCCTGTAATCTCATCATCTTTTTCTTTGCCGTTAAACCCGAAGCGGTAAGCATTGTCTGTTTCGCTACTCCTTGTATGAAAAACAAAGCTTGAGAAGAATAAATTATTGTATGTTTTTCTATTTTGTAACATTTACTCTTTCAAAAAGTTCACTGGAATTTCCATGCTTTGGCCGTTAAGATTTAGTTTAACGATGTAATAACCAGAGGAAAGTTTAAGCGATTTCAGGTCGTAAGTGTAACGTGAGTCGGTTTTGGTCTTGCTGGCATCTTTTACAACAATTGTCTTGCCCAGAGGAGAAACTATGCTGATGGTTAATCCGGGTTCGTTCCATGCACCGGTTTCTATCGTAATAATGCCGTTGCTGGGGTTGGGGAAAACGTTTACCGGAGATTCTTTTTCGGTAATCTGGGCAGAAACGGGCAATGCAGCTACCTGACCGTTACTACAAATAAAATTGCTTAATAAATCGGCACCATTTTCAGCTTTCACGCTCACATAATAGATTTGCTGATCGGTAAGACTCAGTCCGGTGAGGTGGATGTTGGTGGAACCGCCATTGACTGTCCAGTCGATAACATCGTTTCCGCCAAAGGTGGTTCCTACAGCATACCAGTAGGCTACGGTTCCTGAGTTGGGATCGGCAGGAGCAGGTGCCCAATTGGCAAATAATTCGGTAAGCGACCACGAAGTGTCGATGTCCGAAACCATACCGTCGTTGACATATGAGGTTGGGGAGGGGATAGTCCAGTCGATGTTTAAATCGTGGTATGCAATAGATGACAGATTGAAATTT
>PHDH01000004.1 GCA_002840935.1 Bacteroidetes bacterium HGW-Bacteroidetes-21
CCCAAATATTGTTAAACATCTCGCGGGTGACTTTTCCGTGAATTCTACTTACACCGTTAATTTCGCCTGAAAGTTTGGCGGCAAGTACACTCATAGAAAATTTTTCAAACGAATCATTTTCATACACTCTGCCTAAACCTACAAGCTTGTTCCAGTCGATATTAATTTTTTCGGCGTAGTGCGAAAGATAGGTGCGAATAAGGTCTTCGGTAAAAGCATCGTGACCTGCAGGTACCGGGGTGTGTGTCGTGAAAAGAGTTGTTGCCCGAACAATTTCAACAGCCTCATTAAATGAATATAAGTGTTTTTCAACTAGCAGTTTAAGGCGTTCCAGAGATAAGAGTGCTGCATGTCCTTCGTTACAATGGTATATGCTGGGGTGAATATCTAGTGTACGCAGTAATTTTACACCGCCAATGCCAAGAATAATTTCTTGTTTAAGCCTGTTTTCCCAATCACCGCCGTAAAGTTGATGAGTAATACTTCGGTCTTGTTCATTATTTTCGGGAATATCTGTATCTAGTAAGAACAAAGGAACACGACCCACCATTAGCTTCCATACTTTGGCATAAACCGTACGCCCCGGAAATCCGAAACTAATTAGAACCCAGTCATTTTTGTCGTCGCGAACAGGAAGTAATGGAAGATTGGTAAATTTTTGAGGAATATAATTGGATTGCTGTTCACCGTGAATACTGAGCGATTGTGTGAAATATCCATAACGGTATAAAAGACCGATAGCTACAATAGGCTTGTTCGAATCGCTGGCTTCTTTCAGATAATCGCCTGCAAGAACTCCTAAACCACCTGAGTATATTTTAATACTATCGTGTAATCCATATTCCATACTAAAGTATGCAATTTTGTTTTCAGCATCAGGTGTAGGGGTGTTCATGTACTCGTTAAATCGGGCATATACATTGTCCAGTTTTTCAAGAAATGACGTATTCTTTTCTAACTCAGCAAACTTCGAAACAGTGAGCGATTCGAGCATGAGTATGGGATTGCGGTTGACTTCTCCCCATAGGACAGGATCAATTATTTCGTATAACTCCTGAGCGTCATAATTCCATGACCACCAGATGTTTTTAGCAATGATCTGTAAAGGGTAGAGTCGCTCGGGGATATACGATTTAATGAAAACTTTTTTCCAGACAGGCATTTTCTTTAGTCCGGTTTCTGCCTGAATAAATGTTTCGGCAATTTTTTTATTTTTGAATAATTCGTAGCGTGTTTGAGCTAGATTTTCTGCCGCTTCGTAGGCCGAACAATAATTCGTCAAAAAGTTTTCCCAGTTAAAAAGATGTGATGTTTCAAAGGCCATTTTTCTTATTTCGTTCTGTTTGTCGGGACTTAGTTCAGAAAAATGAAGTATTTGTTGCGTTATTTCTTTTATGGTTTCTTCAGTATTAAGTGTGGAACGCTTAATTATCATCACACTTTCGTTGCCTTTATTTATTTGTTCTAAATAACGGGCAAACCCGGTCAGATCGCTTGTAATGGTAGGTACAGAAAGACTGATGCTTTCCATGGGAGTGTGACTCCATGAGTCATAAAACGAAGGAAGTACTGTCAGGTCGAAGCCCGGAAGCAGATCGTGATAAACGATATTAAATATTCCGTCCTCACCATTTAGATAAGTAGGAACAAAAATTACTTTTACTTTGTCTTCAGTTAAATTTTGCAATCCCGCTTCGCGAAGCGCTATGATCACAGGATCATTTAATTCGTCTTTCAGGTTATGTGTAAGAATTTCGTGAGTCACCGGTTGAGAATAATCGCAGTTATGTATTCTCTCTATAACCTGAGCTTTAGGTCCTGTTTGGTTGCCCGGCAGGCAAATAACGGCAACAATATCCTTTTTGCTTTCGTGATTTAGGTTGCTTAATGATTTAATAAAAACATCGGTTCCTTTATTCTGAAAATCATATAAACCACTGTGCAAGATAAATAAGCTGTCTTTGTCGACAGACCGATTGGTAAGGGCTTCTGCTACATTTTGAATTTTATTTCTGGCCTTTATTCGCTTTTCGTTATAAGTAGCTTCGTTAGGTAAATTATTAAAATCTATGCCATTAGGGATAATGAAATCTGCTTTTCGATCTAGGATAAGGGAGCATTCTTCTTGTAATTCTTGACTTAAGGTAGTAAAAGTGTCGGCATATTTAACCGCAAGACTTTCGAGCGAATGCCTTGCTCTTACACCGAGCTTGTTGGATTCTTCAACGGCATTCTGTTCGGGCCCGAATTTCTTTTGTTGTTGCGAAGCCATTGTTCGCCCTACATTGGTTGCGTATGCAGTATAAACAGTCGAAGCTTGAGGTACTGAGTTCTTCAAATATAAAATACCTGTACCGGTCGTCCAATCGTGAAAATGAACAACCAAAGAATGCTTGGCGGTTAAATTAAACTGATAGAAATTTTCGATCACCTGTGCTGCAGCATGCCCAAATAAAGCCGGTTCAACATAAAGCCATTGACCAGTAATACTGTCAAGCTGATATTTTTCCCAGTAATCGTAAAAAATCTTGTCTTTTTGCGAAAATAAAGGGGTAAAATCGACTAAAATTACGATGGGATTCCCAGGAATATTCCAGCGACCTGTTTTTACCTTAATTCCAGATGATTCTGCAAATCTTTTCCATGCCCTGAACATGTAAGGCTCTTCTGTAAATTCAGGATTATTACGAGTCTCCTTCCATACATCGGGACCTATCAGAATATAATTGTCGTTAAATTTTTCAGAAACCAAACGGGCTCTGGAACTTATGGCTGTGTGTATACCACCTACTTTGTTGCAAATTTCCCAACTGACCTCAAAAAGGTAATCAGGGCGAAAACTATTGTTTTCCATATTATTTGGATTGATTGTAATACTTTTTAACGACTACTGATGCTTTCTTTTGACCTGCCTTGTTACAATTGGCTACTACTTCAATTTTATCACCCTCTTTCATCTCGTCGAGGGTATATACAACGATTTCGGCAGCGGCTGATGTTTGCTTAGTATAGTTCAGGGTTTCAACTTCCTGACCGTTTAGCAGAATTTGTATTTTTGAAATAAAATGAGCCTCGGTGTCTTTTACAGGATGAACCACATTAATTTTTAATGTTTTAGTATTGGGATCAGCATTAAGGGTTATTTTCTTAGGGGGATGAGCAAAAGCGGGAAAACTCACGATTAAGACAAACAGGAAAATTAGGCCTCTTTTCATTTTTTCTGACAAAGATATTTAAAATTGGTGATATAAAAAACAGTAGAAGGAAGCCAAAAATTAAGCTGAATGTAACAATTGTAATAAATCGCAGTATAAAAGTTTGATTTGTTTTTATGAAGTATCAACTCAGCCATAAAGCCTTGTATTTGTTTGTAGTAGTTCTGCTATTTTCTGTATTGCAAGGCAGACTTGTTTGTGCCCAGTCCGACACCCTGGTTGTTCTAAACTATCTCGATTCGGGCGATGTATACGAGTATTCTAATCCCGATCAGGCTATTCAATGGTATTTGAAAGCAAGTCACCATATCCGTCAAAAGGCTTCAGATTATACGAAGCTAAATACAAAGGAAAAAATAAAAATGCTTCGACTTTATGCTCTGTCTAACAGGTATATCGGCGTAGTATACAGAAGAATAGGGAAAAATAAAGAGGCTTTATACTTTAATAAAATGTCACTTCGTTACGAGAAAGTAGTCGGGAATGAACGGGGAATCAGCATGTGCATGAATAATATCGGACTCATTTATTTTGGTTTTGGTGATTACGAAAATGCATTGGATTGCTATCAGGTTTCCGAAAAATATAATAATAAACTAAGTGATAGTGCATTGATTAGTGGAACTTATACAAACATTGGCCAGTTACACGAAGCCCAAAAGGAATTCGATAAGGCATTGGAATATTATATGAAATCCTTGGCCATAAAAGAGACAATTGGAGATACTATTGGAAAAAGTATAGCTTTTCTTAATATTGGAAATGTAAGTTATCTGAAGGAAAATTATACTGATGCCGAGGAATACTATGTAAAAGCCCTAGAGCTTTTCAATCTTCTGGGCGATATTCAAGGCGTATCCATGATTTATACCAATCTTTCTTTTCTCGAAACTAATAAGGGAAATAATGAAAAAGCCCTGGATTATCTTACTAAGGCCTACGAGATTGATTTGAAGATTAATGATATTACAGGTATTGTGGTTGATTTATCTAATATCAGCAATGTGCTCGAAAAAAATAAACAGTATTTGGCTGCCCGCGACACCCTGATTAAAGCCGAGCAAATGGCATTGACCGCCCGTTTGCCTGTTCATCTGAAACAGTTAACTATACAGTTAAGTGATATTTATAAGTTGCTGGGAGACAAAGATAAAGCCCTTGAGTATTTTGAAAAACACAGTCTTTATAAGGATAGTCTATATTCGGTCGAGAAATCCAAGCGATTGGCCGAAATGGAAGTCCTTCATGAAACGGAAAAGAAACAACTGCAAATAGAAAACCTGACCAAGGAGCAAGTGATTTCGGATCTGGAAATTGAGCGACAAAACCTACGGCTTAAATGGCTCATTATAATCATTGTAATTATTGTGTTGGCTTTAAGTGGATTTGTTATATTAATGATCAGGCTTCATAAAATAAATAAAGCCCGTAAATTAGCTAATATTGAGTTGTCGAACAGAAATGATGAGATAGTTCAGAAAAATTCCGAAATTCTGGCCCAACGCGACGAAATTGATCATCAGAAAGCAGAAATTGAAAAACTGTACAGCGAAGTTACCGATAGTATTATTTATGCCAAAAGAATACAAATGGCCATACTTCCTTCTTCCGAAATGCTCACAAAAGCTTTCCCTGCCCATTTCGTTTTTTATCGCCCTAAAGATATTGTAGGAGGCGATTTTTATTATGCGCAATCATTGGGAGATTTCGAGCTTATTGCGGTTGCTGACTGTACAGGTCACGGCGTCCCGGGAGGGTTTATGAGTATGATGGGAATGGCTTTTTTACGTGAAATTGTAAACGAGCAAACTATTGCTGATCCTGCTGCAATACTTAATCATTTGCGCCAGAAAATCATCGACTCTTTACAGCAAACAGCCATTATTAATGTAGGTAGCACCCAGTCGTATGCCGATATTAAAGTAAAAGATGGAATGGATATGGGTATTGTTTCATTGAACCGAAAGACAAATCAACTGATGTTCTCGGGAGCGAATATTCCTTGTGTTGTTGGAAAAAAGGGCGAATGTGATAATGGAAAGCGCTTGATAGAACTGAAAGGAAGTAGGATGCCAGTTTCGGTTTATGTCAACATGAAAAACTTTGATAACCAGACTTATAATGTTGCCGAGGGTGATTGCATTTACTTGTTTACAGACGGTTTTGCCGATCAGTTTGGCGGTCAACTTTCGAAAAAATTCGGTCGCGCCCGTTTATATGAAATTTTGAACCAAATATGTGTTTTGGATATTGTCAACCAAAAAAACAGACTAGAAAAGGATTTTATCTCATGGAAGCTGCAAACACAACAAACAGACGACGTTACTGTTGTTGGATGGAAAGTTTAGAAAAGTTTAGGTGGGTTTTTTAAACTGTTTGTTTATGCCACATATAGGATTTTACATACCACTTATAAACTAACAACTACTATAGGTAAACTATTAGGATAGGGCATATCTATTCGTACTACTTTTGTAAGTATATAATTAATACAAGAAGTTATAAGATTTTTGTTTGCATTGTTATTCGGGGCGGGTTCTCAATTGGTTTCCACGACAAATTGACCCGCCTCTTTTTTTGTTATTATTTTCTATCCAGGATCTTTACTCCGATATTCAAGTTTGATAATCAAATTATTATCGTTAAATTCAAGTAAATCGTTCCCCAATCTCGTCCAGTATATTATTAATTTCCTGTACATCGTTGGATCGCAGTAAACGTGTTCTTGTTTCTCTGAAATTTTGTATGCCTTTAAAGTAATGCACAAAATGCCTGCGCATGGCAATAATACCGCGCCAATCGCCTTTGTCGGAAACTGAAATGGCCAGATGTTTTTTCGAAAATTCTATGCGATCCTGTAGGGTAGGTTCGGGCATATGTTCTCCGGTGTCGAGATAATGCCGAATGTGTTTGAATATCCACGGTTGACCCACACAGGCACGTCCTATCATAATGCCGTCCAAGTGATGTAAATCAAACATTGCTTTGGCTTTTTCGGGTGTGTCAATGTCGCCGTTGCCAATAATGGGAATGGTTATAGCCGGGTTGGCTTTTACTTTGCCAATGAGCGTCCAGTCGGAAGTTCCGAGGTACATTTGCGCACGCGAACGTCCGTGGATAGTCAGTGCCTGTATGCCGCAATCCTGTAACTGAGTGGCAATTTTGTCTATCACCAGACTTTTGTCGTCCCAACCCAAACGGGTTTTGACGGTAACTGGGGTTTTTACAGAATCCACTACTTTTTTGGTAATCTCCAGCATCAACGGAATGTTTTTAAATATTCCCGATCCTGCTCCCCGGTTGGCAATCTTTTTTACCGGACAGCCAAAGTTAATGTCAATAATATCGGCCCCGGCATCTTCGGCCATTTGAGCTGCGGCTATCATAGCTTCGGGAACGTGGCCGTAGATCTGAATTCCCATGGGACGTACATCTTCAGCTAACAGAAGTTTATCGAGACTTTTCCGCCCATTACGTATAAGCCCGTCCGAAGAAATAAACTCTGTATACATAATGTCTGTCCCACCCAAAGCGGCAATAACTTTTCGGTAAGTGGCGTCTGTAATGTCTTCCATGGGAGCAAGAAGCAAAGCCTTGTCCCTGATCATAAGATTACCGATTTTCATAAATGTATCCGGGTAGCCCTGAGGGTATTATTGACCGTTTTCTATGGTCTTAAAAAAGAGTAAAAGTGCCAACCAATATTCGTTGCTCGAAGGATTTTCTTTCCATAAGGCTTTCGACCCATGTTCTCCGGGGCCATCCTGTGGTTTGAAAACGGATTTTTTATTGTCGGGAATACCAGCTAACAAATCAGTCATATAGGTATATTCGCGCTGTGAACATGCTACAAAAACAGGTTTGTCGAATCCTGTGAGAAAGTCCTTTAATATGAGTTTGGGCTGGAAATATTCGCCGGGACTAAAAGCCACCACAGCTTTCACTTTATCGTTAGAACGGGCATTCTTTAGGCAAAGAGAAGCCGAATATGAACTACCAAACAAAACAACAGGTTTTCCTGAAATTTTATAGGCATAGTCGATGGCCGCAACAATGTCTTGTTCTGCATCGAGATAATCCGTAGGAAGACCTTTTTCTTTGGCTTCTTTGGCTGTTTCGTTTTGAACAAAATTGACCCCTTCGCCAGAGCGCAAGTCGACGGCCAAACAATTATATCCCAGTTTTAGCAATTTTATAGCACTGGCTTTATATTCCCCTTTACTGTATCCGGCTTGATGAAATAGCAGGATATAAGGAGCATTTTCGTCAATCTCATAGAGATTGGCATAAATGGTCAGGCTATCGGCTGACTTAAATGTTACTTTGTCCTGCGAAAAACTAAAGGAGACACTGGACAGTATCAACAAAGAAAGAATTATTTTTTTCATTTCAGTAAGCTATGAACGGCAATAGAAACATTATTGGAGGAAAACTCAATAGCGCCTCCTGTTATTTTAAACGTTTTAACCGACTGATTTGTTTCCTTGATTTTTATTTCCCCTTCACTCAGTGTTGATACAATGGGCGAGTGATTCGGGAGTATTTCAAACGAACCTGCTGTGCCGGGCACTTTTACCAGCATAGCTTCGCCTTTATAAAGAATGCTTTCGGGTGAAATTATTTCTACATTCATGAGAAATTATTTTGATTCATCCATCATTTTTTCACCTCTTTCAATGACTTCTTCTATGTTGCCAGCCAGGTTAAAGGCGGCTTCGGGATATTGGTCTACCTGTCCGTCGAGGATCATGTTGAACCCTTTGATGGTGTCTTCAATCTTTACAAAAACACCGGGACGGTTGGTAAACTGTTCGGCCACATGGAAAGGTTGAGAAAGGAAACGCTGTACACGACGGGCGCGGTGTACAACCAGCTTGTCTTCTTCAGAAAGTTCGTCTATCCCCAGAATGGCAATAATATCTTGTAGTTCTTTATAGCGTTGTAGAATTCTTTTTACTCTTTGAGCTGTGTTGTAATGCTCTTCGCCCACGATATCGGGAGTAAGAATGCGGGAAGTTGAATCGAGAGGATCTACCGCAGGATAAATACCCAATTCTGAAATTTTTCGGCTTAATACGGTGGTAGCATCAAGGTGAGAGAAGGTTGTTGCTGGAGCCGGGTCGGTAAGGTCATCCGCGGGCACATAAACAGCCTGAACGGAAGTGATTGAACCATTTTTAGTTGATGTAATACGCTCCTGCATAAGACCCATTTCGGTGGCCAGTGTGGGTTGGTAACCTACAGCCGAAGGCATACGTCCTAAAAGTGCAGATACTTCAGATCCGGCCTGTGTAAAACGGAAAATATTGTCGATAAAAAACAGGATGTCTTTTCCTTTACCTTCGCCTTCACCATCGCGGAAATATTCTGCTACGGTCAGTCCGGATAACGCTACGGTAGCTCTTGCTCCGGGAGGTTCGTTCATTTGTCCAAAAATCATGGTAAGACTGGATTCTTCGAGTTTGGAGACATCTACTTTAGATAAATCCCAACCCCCTTTTTCCATACTTTCCACAAATTCGGGTCCGTATTTTACAATATTGGCTTCAATCATTTCGCGGAGTAAATCGTTTCCTTCTCGGGTACGTTCACCTACCCCAGCGAATACAGAAAGACCTTCGTATCCTTTGGCGATATTATTGATAAGTTCCTGAATGATAACGGTTTTACCTACGCCTGCACCTCCAAAGAGACCAATTTTACCTCCTTTGGAATAGGGTTCGAGAAGGTCAATTACTTTAATTCCGGTGAATAATACCTCTGATTCGGTGGATAGATTTTCGAAAAGAGGAGCATGACGGTGAATGTTATAACCTTTTTCTTTTTCAGTCATGGCAGGTAAACCATCAATAGATTCACCAATTACGTTCAGTAAACGTCCACGAATTTGTTTGCCCACAGGCATTTTAATCGAAGCACCGGTAGCAGTGACCTTCATGCCTCTTTTTAGTCCGTCTGTGGAGTCCATGGAAATAGCACGAATGGTATGTTCTCCGATGTGCTGTTGGCACTCAACGACCAAAACCTGTCCGTTTTCTTTATGAATTTCCAAGGCATCGTAAATATTAGGCATTTGAATGCCAGCGCTTTCAAAGCTAACATCTACCACCGGGCCTATAACCTGTACAATTTCACCGAAAGTTTGTCCCATTTTGATTTTATATTTTGATCTAAGAACTACAAATATAGCTTTTTTTCTATTCAGAAATAATGGAAGGAAAATATTTTTTAATTACATGAAACGAGAGACCTTTTTTCATGGCCATTAGCCATTAGCCTTTGGCCAACCGCTAATAGCTAACGGCCAACAGTTAACATCCAATCTATTTTTTGTAAACAATCTTCCTGCAAATTACCTTATCTTCAGTCCGCATTCTTACCATATAAACGCCACTGGCTATGCTGCTGTTGTTGGGCTGAAAGTGAAATATATATTTTCCGGCGGGGTAAGTCTCTTCTTTTACGATGGTTTGAACAACTATTCCTCTATAATCCAATACGTCGATATTTAGTTTTCCGGATTGGTGAAGTTTTACGGTAAAATATGCCTGTTCGTCGAAGGGATTGGGGTAGCCGGGATCCATTTCGGCAAAGGGAATCAGATTGATAGCTGGTGCCGATACGATAGTATCTACCATGGCAGTATAAATGCTAAGTTCACCCATGTGCTGGCGAGCCCAGATAGGACGAATTATATTATTGTGGGCAGAAATATTGGTGTAATCTCCGAAAAAAACCGAAGGGTATGGATTGAAAGCCGTTTCAGAGATTTTAAATTCGGTAAAATTTAATCCCCCGTCTCTTGAGACAGCAAGATATACATCGGTATAATTCAGGGTGTAATCACGCCGGTCGTAATAAACTATCCATATAAAGCCAGTGATCTGGTCGACAGCCATCCACGACATAAACTGGTGCTTTCCTGGTGCGTCGTTATTGACTCTCAGGTCGGGCGACCAGGTTAGTCCGTTGTCGGTAGAGCGTTTAAACCACACATCGGTGTCTGTCGTTCCGTTGCGCTGGTCGCTCCAGTTAAGGTAAAGATTTCCATGCCAGCTACTGTTTCCCATATCGCTGTATAAAACCGGAAGTCCATTGCATCTAGATAGTCCGGGGATATCGTATGCCCATCCGCCAGGCTGAGTTCCTATCAGAGTTTCCTGAGGCAGCCAGGTGATACCGCCATCGCTGGATTTATTCATCCAAAGTTTATTATTGAAAGACCAGGTAACAAAAATATCTCCACTTGCACCTAACGCGGGCATGGCTCCTTCGGGGGTGTCATCGTCATCAATGCAATTGCCGGCGAAATGCGAAATACGAAGGGCAGTTGACCAGGTTACTCCGAAATCGGTGGATTTAGAGAACATTATCGCCGAACTATCTAGTGTTGAGGAGCTGCCATAATTATCAAATTGTGTCCAGGTGACATATAAGGTGCCCGAACTTGGGTCAATGGTTACCCATTGTTTATCCTGTGCTTTGATTCCGTTGATGCCAATAGCCGATCCGTCGTTCCATGTGAGGCCGCCATCATCAGAACGCTGACAGACAATGCGGTCAATCCATTCTCCCATACCCGCCGGTGGATTGGCAAGGTGAAGATAATAGACATGACCGAAATTATCAAAGGCAAGACAAGGATCGCCCCATACGCCATGAGAAGCGGAGGATAAAAAGCTCTGAGACCATGTGACTCCTCCGTTAAAAGTGACATAAATGTGGTTGAGATTTGCTCCGGCTATCATATGGTCGGGATTGGCTGGATTAATGGCAATGGACGGTTCTTCGGGCGAATCGTAGGGTATTTCGGGCGAGGGAACGTCGCTGATTAGGATGTTGGTGTGTTGTGCTTTAAGACCTAGTCCTAATGCCAGCAGCAGAGCAAAAATTACAATTTTCATAGTTTATGGTAGTTTAATCCATTTGGAAATAAGTGTAGAGCCGTCTTTTTTTGTGATTTCAACGATATAAAGACCAGAGTTCCAGCATTCAGTGTTAATCTCTTTATAAATCGAAGAACCTTCGATCGTAAAGCAACAAATACCATCGGAAGAAATAAACCGGACTTTTTGCAGTTCGAAATCGGTACAATTAAAATGTAAAGTCGCATTTCCCGGGTTGGGGTAAAAGAAGGAAGAAGGAATAATACTGCTACTTGAAACATTCGTCGGCATAAAGAGTTCTGCCAGGTTATAAAAAACAGGGGTGTTTTCCGAAGCGGGGGAATCCCCAGAGTGAAAGGATACCCATAAAGCATCATCTTCTGGAATATATTGCATCATTTGAACGTTATTGAATCCTGCCGAGCTGGAGTCTGCCATAATTTCCCAACTGTCTGCTTTGTCGATTCCGTTCCCAGAAGTTGAGTTCAGGGCATTTTTAACGGCATCGTAACGGGAACAGAAATGCATGTGATTTAAACGTTTTATTTCGTAATTAGCGGCATAGAGATTATCTCCGGGAATAGAATCAGGGAAGGTGTTGTCTCTGAAAATCATGGTGGGTTGGGCTGGCGCCAATTCCGCTATCATTGCTGTGAGACTGTCGTTGCCGAAGGTGTTTTTAGCAATGGCAGATATAATAAATCCGTCGGCGTATCCATTGATGCTGCTTAGGACAGAGGAACGCATGTCGAGGGTGTTGCAGAAACCGTCGCCGTTATAATCGGCTTTTTCCAATGCGTTGCGAAGGCAAAACCAGATGGGTTGATAATGAAGCCCCAGGCTTCCTGTGCTGTAACTATCTGACATGCTGTGTTGAAAAAGACCAAGTCCAGACTGATTGACACCGCTAAGGACTCCGATTTGTCCAGCAAATCCAATCATTAACCAGGGTTGTTCGTCGCTTTCGGAAGGAAGATGAATTACAATAGCCTGATTGTTAATGATGGGCGCATTTGTCGACCAGTCGAGGTTACGGGTTATCATACTTTTTCCGTCGATAGAAGTGCCAGAGGTAGCATCACCCCAGCTAATAAGGCTCGAACAACCAGGGGAAGATCCCGGCATATTGAGAAAAGTATTTATGTTTTGTACATCAAGAAAAGTATTGCCCAACAATAAATCAAGGTAATCAAAGCCGGTCGCAGTGATGCCCGCAGCGGTCATGCCATCAATAACTCCCTGAGCTTCACTAATCATGTTTGCCTCAATCTGAAGAGTTGATCCTTCTTGTAACATGGTTTTTGCTAGGGCGAGATTAGACCCGAACAGGGGCAATATATATCCTGTGTAAATGTCATAAATTGGCTGTGCCAGAAGATATCCGGTAGCATAACCTCTTTCATAATGATTGCCCCATACTTTAATGACATAGGGATTGGAGTTTTGCAAAACTTCTCCGTTAACAGGCTGACTTTTACCAGTAAATGTAAATAAAGTGATTAGGAGTAAGAGTAATATAAATTTGTTCATAATGGATTGTTTTGTAATGTATAAAATTAGATAATCTGACTAAATAATCAATATTAAGTATGAATTTTTTAGAAATGTTAATTTAATAATAATCATATGTTACTTAACACAAAAAATTGCTAACAAAAAGGGACATAGGGTTAATAACAACATTTTTTGTCAATAAATATCACGAAGTTTTTAACAATTTCATGATTTTCCCGAATTAACAATTATTTTTGCCCTAGTTTAATAAAAAAGAAAAGATTTTATGGAAAAAAGAAATGTAATCATTATCGGCGCAGCCGGAAGAGATTTTCACAATTTCAACACATTTTTCAGGAACAACCCCCTGTACAATGTCGTTGCTTTTACAGCTACACAAATACCGGATATTGACGGTAGAAAATATCCCAAAGAACTCGCAGGAATCGAACTCTACCCCGAAGGAATTCCTATATATGCAGAATCAGATTTGACTAAATTAATCAAAGATTTAAAAGTTGACATTTGTGTTTTTGCTTATAGTGACGTTTATCATACTCAGGTAATGAACATTGCTTCTAAAGTAATGGCTGCTGGTGCAAGTTATATGTTACTCGGACCTAACGACACCATGGTTAAATCAACCAAACCTGTCATTGCAGTCGGCGCTACCCGTACCGGTTGTGGTAAAAGTCAGACTTCACGCCGCATCATCGAAGTTCTTATGAAAAAAGGACTAAAAGTTGTGGCTATTCGTCACCCCATGCCTTATGGCGACTTAGTAAAACAAAAAGTTCAGCGTTTTGCTACTGTTGAAGATTTGAAAAAACACGAATGTACCATTGAAGAAATGGAAGAATACGAACCTCATGTAGTTCGCGGTAACGTTATTTATGCAGGTGTTGATTATGAAGCAATTGTTCGCGCTGCTGAAAACGATCCCGATGGTTGTGATATTATTCTGTGGGATGGTGGAAATAACGACTTTCCTTTCTACAAACCCGATTTACTGGTAGGTGTTGCCGATCCTTTACGTCCAGGTGCCGAAATCACTTTCCACCCCGGCGAAACTGTTGCACGTATGTCTGATGTAATTGTTATCAATAAAATTGACTCAGCAACTCTCGAAAACATCAATATCGTTAGAGCAAATATCGCTGCAATTAATCCTAACGCAATCGTGATTGACGGTGCTTCACCTCTTTCAGTTGACAAACCCGAACTTATTAAAGGAAAACGCGTTCTTGTCGTAGAAGACGGACCCACCCTCACCCATGGTCACATGCGTATTGGTGCTGGTACAGTAGCTGCTCAGAAACATGGTGCTGCCGAATTGGTTGATCCAAGAAGTTTTGCCGTAGGTCGTTTGGCCGAAACTTTCAGACTCTATCCCAACATTGGTACTTTACTTCCTGCCATGGGTTACGGTGAAGAACAGATCAGAGATCTTGAAAAAACTATCGAAAATACACCTTGTGACGCAGTAGTTATTGCTACTCCTATTGATCTTCAGAGAATTATCAAAATCAACAAACCTTGCGTTAAAGTGGGTTACGAACTTCAGGAAATTGGTTATCCTAATTTCGAAGTTATTTTAACCGATTTTTGTAATAAATATGTAAAAGAAGCCAGCGGTTGTGGCTGCGGTTGTAAATAATCCGGATAGCGAAAGCTTGTCTGTATACATCTAAAAAAGGGGCTGTTTCTTCTATTGAAACAGCCCCTTTTTTCATTCCATCTATTTTTTATCTGCCCCAAATCTGGGCCGATTTGCAACATTGAATCCCAGAACGATTCCAACAATTGACCCTTCTTTTCGGGGGGAATAATAAACGTTGACTGGCATATTGAGGTAACCCGAACGAAACGTCTTACCAATTGCAAAAACCATCCCCGTAGATAAGGTGGGGTCGCCACGACGATCAAGACGGCTTTCCAGTGGGAATCTCTTGTCTAAAGGCATCTCTTTTTCCAACCTCCAGGTGTTTGTGCTATCGTAATAACCATTAGCCATAGAGGTCATTCGAAGTACTGGTCCAAGACCAAACTCAAAGCCTGATTTATTGAAACGGAAGCCCAACATGGCTGAAGCGGATGGAATTACAAGTCCAGACTCCATGCCCGATAAAGTGGGTATCAATTCAAATAAAGCCTGAAAATCGCCTGAACTTAAAAATTGTTTTTCGAATTGGTACCCAATCATACAGTTTACAGGATACATATTAAACCCGCCATCGGATATTGGAGCCATCATTCTTTCGGCAGCAGGGCCATAAGAGTATGTAAATCCAACGCGCGGACCATTGAGTTTTAATGTTGTTTTTGAACTGGTGATGGGTTGGTCGAAATTAGCTAGTAGGTCTACAAGTAATTTATCATTTTCGATTCCCAAAATATTATTTACAGATAAACGTGCCATAATCTGAATTTGATCCTGTTGATTGATATATTCCATGACATCGGTTTTTTCGATTTTACCACTGGCGACATCCACTAATCGTAATATGAAAATGAGTTTGTCTCCAAACCTTTCAATGTTTCCTGTAAGCATTTTATCGGCTTTCAAAAACTTTCCAGCTTCTACCAAACAGTTTTTCCCAAAACAATTGTCGACATTAAGTCCATTCTTTTTTACTATGTCGGCTACATCATATTTGTCCATTACTTCGTAAATATTGGCTTTCTCTAATTCAAGCTGTACCATATTTCTCATGGTCTCTTTGTCAATAGTAAGATCTTTAATGTCGACACTAATAATGGCTAATCTTTTTTTATTTCCTTGATTTTCTGTCTGAGCATTTATTTGTAAGCAAAAAACAATACTCAGAATAATGGTTGAAAAAAACATCGTTGCTTTCATAATTTTGTTTTTAAAGGTTAACACTGCAAAACTACATCAGGCATCTTTGTCAAAGAAACGACAGAATAATAGGTGCTTTGAGATTTTTATAGAATTAAATAATCGGAGACTTTTCTCTCTCTTCTATTTATATAAATCTCAGAGGGAATTTAAAAAAACAAGTATATTTGCATAAATTGCAAATATTAAACTCGTTTTTTGCAAAAAACACAAAACAATTTTATGACTGATTTTACTAATGTTCAAAAGCAATTTCTTCAAAAGATTGAAGATCTTACTCCTAAGGAAAGTTCGATGGTTTTTGAGTTATCGGAACTTCTCGAAATCAGTACAGATAGTGCTTATCGTAGAATGCGTGGAGAGACTTTGCTGACTATAGACGAAATAGTGAAGTTATGCAATCATTATAATGTGTCGTTCGACGCTTTCAGTAAAACAGAAACAGGCATGGTTACCTTTAGATATACAAATCCTGAACCCGTTTCGGATAGTTTTCTGGAATACCTGACCAAAATGCATGAAGATCTGGTTAAAATAAGTTTACATAAGGAACCTCGAATTGTATATGCCGCAGAAGATATCCCTGTTTTTTTTCATTATGGGTTCGACGAAATATCTTCATTTAAAATATTTTACTGGTTAAAATCGATCATAAACACCCCCGAGTTAGCTTCGGAGAAGTATAACCCTTCAATGATAGATCCTGCCATTTTAGAGGTGTCAAAAAAAATATTTAAACTTTACACTCAGATTCCATCTCTTGAAATATGGACAGGAAATACCGTAATGAGTACTGTAAAACAGATTGAATATTATTGGGAATCGGGCATGTTTTTAACTATTGAGGATGCTTTAAAAGTTTGTGCTTCGCTCAAAAATGAAATAGTTTCAATTCAACGCATGGCAGAATACTCCAGAAAAGGGGATGTTCAAACAAGTGTTAATGAGGCTTATCCTAAGAATTATGAACTTTATTTCAGCGATGTTGAGATAACTAATAACTGTGTTCTTGTTGAAATGAATCCTTTGAAAGCAGTTTATCTGGGGCATTTTTCTTTTTATACCATGTCTACTGTAAATGAGGCATACTGTGTTAGAACACAGCAATGGATGAATACCATTATTAAAAAATCAACCCTTATCAGCGGAGTTTCTGAAAAGCACAGAAACCGGTTTTTTATGAAAATATTTAAATCGATTGAAGATTTAGAACAGAAGATTCAGTTGGGTCAATAATTGTCTTAATTTCATTTATGCTTTTATCTTAAATTTTAAGTAGTGTTGGAATTCAGGTTAATTAACACTTTTAAGCTTGTGTTTATAATCAGTCTAAATTAACTTTGTCAAGAAAATGAAGACAATAATAATTATTCTTTCCATTTTGACAATGGTAACTGAAGTAAAAACACAAACGATTATGAAAACAAAAAAAATATCAGCCGAACAAAAAATGATGTATCCATATGAATTACCTCAATTGGGATACGACTATACTGCATTGGAACCAAATATTGATGCAAAAACAATGGAAATTCATTTAAACAAGCATCATGGAGCTTATGTAACCAATTTAAATAATGCAGTAAAAGGTACAGATCTTGAAAAAATTGATATGCAGGATTTGTTCGAAAATATAAGCAAATATCCCTTAGCTGTGAGGAATAACGGAGGGGGTCATTATAATCACAGTTTATTCTGGAAGGTTATTTCACCTAATGGCGGTGGTCTTCCTACAGGGATAATAATGGCGGCTATTGAAAAGGATTTTGGTTCGTTCGAGAAGTTTAAGGAAGAGTTTGAAACTGCTGCAAAAACGCGTTTTGGAAGTGGTTGGGCCTGGTTATCGGTTGATGAAGGAGGAAAACTTTTTGTATCGTCTACACCCAATCAGGATAATCCTTTAATGGATGTAGTAGAAAAGCGGGGTGTTCCAGTTTTAGGTCTTGATGTATGGGAGCATGCATATTATCTGAACTACCAAAACCGACGTCCCGATTATGTATCTGCTTTCTGGAATGTTGTAAATTGGTTAGAAGTAGAGAAAAGATATCTGGAATTGAAATAAAAAAAAGCCCTGACAAATTTATGTCAGGGCTTTTTTTTGATTTTTTAAATGGTTAACTAAGAACCAATGAACAACGGCGGAAGCCAGTTACTTTTACTCCTTTATCGGTAGAAGCAAGATACTGTTCAACGCTCATTTTATTGTCTTTAATGAAATCCTGACTCAAAAGGGTGCTGTCTTTAAAGAATTTATTCAGTTTACCCATGGCAATTTTTTCAATCATGTTTTCGGGTTTGCCTTCCTGACGAGCCTGATCTTTTCCAATTTCAATTTCTTTTTCAATAACTGAAGCAGGAACATCATCTTTAGTAACAGAAACGGGGTTCATTGAAGCAATTTGCATTGCAATGTCTTTGCCTACTTGTTCGGGAACAGCTTTGGTAAAACCAACCATACAGGCAATTTTATTTCCGTTATGAGTATAAGGAGTTACCATTTCGGCTTCTAACATTTGATAATAGGTAATATCAATTTTTTCGCCAATAGCAGCGATTTTACCCATAATAATATCAGCAATTTTCAGTCCGTCAATGGTCAGTTCTTTCAGTGCATTGATGTCGGCGGGTTTGTGTTCGAGAGCTGCTTTTACAAAAGATTCGGTAGTGGCAATAAATTCAGAATTTTTAGCTACAAAATCGGTTTCGCAGTTTAGAGAAATTACAACTCCAGTTTTATGGTTTTCGCTAACGCGAGCAAGAACGCAGCCTTCTCCGGCTTCACGATCAGCACGTTTCATAGCTACAGCCTGACCTTTTTTACGAATTATCTCAGTTGCTTTATCAAAATCACCTTCGGCTTCTACCAAGGCGTTTTTGCAATCCATCATGCCAGCTCCGGTTAATTGACGGAGTTTTGATATATCGGCAGTTGATACTTGTGACATATAATAATAGTATTAAGTTTATTCTTCTGATTTTTTAGCAGCAGGTCTGCGAGCAGGGCTTTTTTTAGCATCACCTTGATCAGAAGTTCTTCTGGTGCGCATTTTTCCTTGTTTTTCGCCACCTTCTTCAGTTTCGCCTTCAGCAACCACTTCATTCGCTTTTTCAGCGGGAGCTTCTTTTTCTTTTTCGCTCTTTCTTTCATCACTTCCTTCGCGAATAGCTGCAGTAACTACGTCAAGAATCAATGATATAGCCATAGCTGCATCATCATTCGAAGGGATGGGGAAATCTACGATATTAGGATCTGAATTTGTATCTACCAGTGCGAAAACGGGAATTCCCAATTTGCGAGCTTCTTTAACAGCAATGTGTTCTTTCAGAATATCAATAACAAATAAAGCGGCAGGAGTTCTTGACATTTCAGCAATACTACCGAGGTTTTTCTCGAGTTTTGCACGCTGACGATTCACTTGAAGTCTTTCGCGTTTCGACATATGACCAAATGTTCCGTCCTGAGCCATACGGTCGATAGACGACATTTTTTTAACGGCTTTACGGATGGTGGTGAAATTGGTTAGCATACCACCGGGCCAGCGTTCGATAACGTAAGGCATGTTCACGGCGTTTACTTTTTCAGCTACAATTTCTTTGGCTTGTTTTTTTGTGGCTACAAACAAAATCTTACGACCTGATTTGGAAATCTGCTTGATTGCATTGCATGCTTCGTCAAGCTTCGCCATCGTTTTGTATAAGTCAATAATGTGAATACCGTTTTTCTCCATAAAAATATAGGGAGCCATAGCGGGATTCCATTTTCTTTTCAAGTGACCAAAATGTACACCTGCATCAAGGAGTTGTTCGAATGTTACTTTCATTTTTATATTTACTTTAGTTTACCTTCTGTTAAAGCAATTGCCCGGTAGTTCTGGTTAATAGGATAACCTGAAGTCCTGACAATTTAGATACTAAACAAGGAATACTAACGCTTGCTGAACTGGAAGCGTTTGCGTGCCTTCTTCTGACCGGGCTTTTTACGTTCAACTTCGCGAGGATCACGTGTGAGAAATCCTTCGGGTTTAAGTAATGGCCTGTACTCAGGATTGATTTTAATTAAAGCGCGGCTGATGCCTAAACGAGCTGCTTCAGCTTGTCCTTTAATACCACCACCCATGAGGTTTATTTTAATTTCATATTTGCCTGTCAATTCGAGTTTGTTGATGGGCTGCATTACAGTGTACTGTAGCTGTTCAACAGGAAAATAAGTTTTATAGTCTTTTCCGTTAATGATGATATCACCTTTACCATCTTTAAGATATACTCTTGCTATGGAAGCTTTGCGACGACCTATCGTGATTGTATATTCCATTTTACTTGATGTCTTTAATGTTTATTACTTTGGGCTGCTGAGCCTGATGGGGATGTTCATTACCTACATAAACTTTCATGTTGGCTAAAACAACTCTTCCAAGACGGGTTCTGGGTAGCATGCCTTTTACTGCATGTTCAATTACTGCCTCAGGTTTACGTGTCATTAAACGAGCCGCTTTTTCTTTGCGCTGTCCGCCGGGATATCCGGTATGATGAACATAATCTTTGGTTTCCCATTTAACACCAGTAAACACTACTTTCTCAGCATTGATTACGATAACATTGTCTCCGCAATCTACATGAGGAGTAAAACCGGGTTTATGTTTGCCTCTCAGCATCATGGCGATGACAGACGATAAACGACCTACGGGAACGTCGGTTGCATCAACCAGTACCCACTCTTTGTTAACCGTTTCCTTATTCAGTGAAATGGTTTTATAGCTAATTGAGTCCACTTTAAAAAAGTTTTATTATTCTGAAAATTCGGACTGCAAAAATACAACTAATTTTTTTCCTTGCAACAAATTTGGACTTTTTTGTTTATAAAATTGTTGAAAACATCTGAGAAGGGCTAAAAATTAGCGTATTGACTTCTATGGGAAAGTAAAAAGTGCAAAGTCACAGCTTATTTATCTAAAAAATTTATTTGCTTGTTTAGTACAGACTTATTTTTGTCTGAAAAAAATTGTCATCGGACATCCTTCAAAATTCCATTTCTCCCTGATTTTGTTTTCAATATATCGTTTGTAGGGATCGCGAATATATTGAGGAAGGTTACAGAAAATGGCAAAACAGGGATAATTCATAGGTAGCTGGGTCGCATATTTAATACGGATATATTTTCCCTTATAGGCGGGTGGCTGATAGGCTTCAATAAGCTCCTGAATATATTCGTTCAGCTCGTGTGTTTTGACTTTTCGGGTGCGATTTTGATAAACCTCCATGGCTTTTTCCATCACTTTTAGCACTCTTTGTTTGGTGAGTGCTGATGTAAAAACAACGGGGACATCATTAAATGGCGCCATTTTTTCAAGAACTTTCTGAGTGTATTCTTTGGTGCTGCTATTGTCTTTTTCGACCAAATCCCATTTATTGACAGCAATCACAACGCCCTTATTATTGCCAATAATAATTCTAAAAATATTCATATCCTGGGCTTCAAATCCCTGTTGGGCGTCGAGCATAAGGATACATACATCCGTGTTTTCGATGGCACGAACGGAACGCATGACACTATAAAACTCTATGTCTTCTTCCACTTTGGCTTTTTTTCTGAGTCCCGCTGTATCGACCAGTAAAAAGTCCATGCCAAATTTATTGTACCTTGTATATATAGAGTCGCGGGTAGTGCCGGCAACGGGGGTTACAATAAGTTTGTCTATTCCAAGCAGGGCATTGAGAAGAGATGATTTTCCCACGTTGGGTCTTCCGGCTACGGTGATGCGGGGCACGTCGACTTCTTCTTCGACGGCTGTTTTTTCGGGTAAAAGTTTCACCAGTTCATCCAGCAATTCGCCCGATCCGCTGCCTGTCATACCCGAAATGGGATATATTTCGCCTAATCCTAAGGCGTGAAAAACATGAATGTCGGCCATGTGCGCAGGGGCGTCGACTTTGTTTACGGCAAGTAAAACCGGTTTGCCTGCTTTGCGAAGAATTCGGGCCACAGATTCGTCGAGATCGGTAATATCGCTATGAACATCTACCAGAAAAATAATCACATCAGCCTCATTAATAGCCAGATGAACCTGTTTGCGGATTTCTTCCTCGAAAATATCTTCTGAATTAGTCACATATCCGCCAGTGTCAATCACCGAGAAAGGGACACCGTTCCATTCGGATCTTCCGTATTGACGGTCGCGGGTTACGCCAGCAATCTCATCTACAATAGCCTGACGCTGACCAATAAGACGGTTAAAAAAAGTACTTTTCCCTACATTAGGGCGACCAACTATGGCTACAATATTTGACATACAAAATAATTTTAAAAGAAATCAATAACCGAAACGTTTTAACTGTCTGGGATTTTCCCGCCAGTTTTCGGCTACTTTGACAAATAATTCGAGATAAATTCTACCATCGAGAAAAATCTCAATGTCCTTTCGGGCTTCAATGCCCAGATGTTTTATGGCTTTTCCTTTTTCGCCTATAATAATGCTTTTCTGACTGTCCCGGGCGACATAGATAACGGCCTTGATCACAGTAATGTCGGATTTTTCCTGAAATTCATCAATCTGCACCTCGCAACTATAAGGAATTTCCTGATGATAATAGTCGAGAATTTTTTCGCGGATAATTTCCGAAACAAAGAAACGCAGACTACGGTCCGACATTTCATCTTTATCATAATAAGGTGGGTGTACAGGAAGTACATTGAGTATTTCCATCAGAACTTTGGCCACATTAAAATTCTTGACGGCGCTAACGGGAATGGTCTGTGCATTGGGAAGAAGGGTTTTCCATTTTTCCATTTTCGCCTCAATTTCCTCCTGCCCTGTCAGATCAATTTTGTTTAAGACATGAATTACAGGAGTTTCGGTGGTTTTTAGTTTTTCTGGAATAGCTACTTCGTCGGGATTCTGAGTAGCTTCGGTTACAAACATAAAGACATCCGCGTCAACCAGTGCCTGATTTACAAACTCCATCATGGCCTCGTGCATTTTATACGAAGGCTTATTAATAATCCCCGGAGTATCGCTGAAAACGATTTGGTATTCTTCGGCATTCAGTATACCTAAAATACGGTGACGTGTTGTTTGTGCTTTGGGTGAGATAATAGAGAGTTTTTGTCCCAGCATGGCATTCATGAGGGTCGACTTACCCACATTGGGGGCACCTAAAATATTGGCAAAACCGGCTTTGTGTTCCATTGTATTATGTATTATAATCCATCTGCACGAAGATCATTCAAATGAGCGCGCAAGTTATCAATTTTTTGTGAGGTAAAATAATTCAATTTAACCGGCAGATATTTAGGCAATTGATTGAGTTTTTTGAAATCTGTCGTGATGATTTCGGTTTTAAAATAAAAAACCCCGACCTAAAACGGCCAGGGTTGTTGTCCGACCAGGATTCGAACCTGGACTGTATGAACCAAAATCACAAGTGCTACCATTACACCATCAGACAATAATTGCGGCTGCAAAAGTATAAAAAAACGTGAAAAAGAAAAAAAAGAATTAAATATTATTCGATCACCAGTTTATTTGTAGTAGGATTATAAGCTTCGTCAACCACATCGTTAAGTGTTTTAACTTTTTTCTCGAGTACAAATTTGCAACGTGAAAACTTTGTCACGGGCCATCCATACCATAATACATATTCGCCCTGTGCGTCTTTCATATTATATTTTGCCCAAGTGGAACCATCGAGTTCCCATGTCATACGGTCGTTATTCTCGTTGAAACTAACGGAAACGTCAAGGAATTTATGGTAAACTACTTCTTTCAACCATTCGGCTTGAATGTTAAAGAGATTCAGAATTTCTACCAAAGTACTGGTTCCGCCAATACCTTCCAGTTTCATTTCCAGAGCAAAGCGGTCTACTACACCGTCAGCTACAAAAAATTCACCACCATTAAAGGTCAGGTTGGCATAATTAAAACACTGGTCGATAATGGCTGAAATCTGTGTCCATTTTGATTCACCATATACCATATAAGTAACCATTGGTCCTGCGGTAGATAAAATGGTATTGTCACTTCCCAGATAAACGGCTGTAATAGGAATCAGAGGGTTCTGAAATTTATCCATGATACTGGTTCCTGCTGAATCATAGGCTTCAACAACAATCCAAACGCCTTCCATTCTTGTTTTGGTAGGTGTTGGGGCATCTTTTTCACAGGAAAAAAGAAAAGCTACAAAAGGTAGTACGAATAATATCCGTAAGGTGGTTTTTAGTGTTTTCATGATTAAAAATGATTTATGGCAAATACAAAATTAGCATTTATTAATAAATCTGCAATGTTTTTTTTCATTCTGATTGAATATGAATAGAATGCGTGATGCATATAGATCAATAAATCAGACAAATGAGTGTTGTTTTAGATTTTTTATGGGCAAAACATAGAAGCCTTTGCCAAAAAAAACTTATTTTCGTGCCGTTTTTTAAATCAAATCACATGAATTATAAGCATTGGAACAACATCATCGGCTGGGTGGTTTTTCTCATTTCTGCCGTTGTTTATTTAATGACCATTGAGGCTACAGCCAGTTTTTGGGATTGTGGTGAGTTTATTGCAACTGCTTTTAAACTAGAAGTAGGGCATCCTCCCGGGGCACCTTTGTTCATGATCATGGGTCGTATTTTCTCGTTATTTGCCGGAGGGAATGTTGAAAATGTTCCCGTTATGATTAATTCCATGTCGGCATTGGCCAGCGCATTTACCATATTATTCCTCTTTTGGACAATTACACATTTTGCTAAAAAAATGGTCGCTCCTGATGGCAAATTTGATCTTCCTAAGATATTAGTTGTATTAGGTAGTGGAGTTGTAGGTGCATTAGCCTATGCATTTTCAGATTCTTTCTGGTTTTCCGCAGTCGAAGCCGAGGTTTATGCTTCATCTTCCCTATTTACTGCCATTGTGTTTTGGGCAATCTGTAAATGGGAAAATGTTTCCGATCAGCGTTATGCCAACCGATGGCTGATTTTCATAGCTTACATTATGGGTCTTTCAGTCGGTGTTCACCTTTTAAATCTTTTGGCTATTCCTGCTATTGTATTTGTCTATTATTTCAAAAAATCTAAAGTAACAACCAAAGGAGTTATTTCTGCGGCTGCCATTTCAATGTTAATACTTGTGGCTATTATGTATGGAATCATCCCGGGGGTTTTTAAAGTGGCTTCGGGCTTTGAATTACTCTTTGTAAACTCATGGGGAATGTCCTTTAATATGGGTTTATATTTCTATTTATTTTTACTTTTAATATCTGGGGTTGTCAGTATTTACTTAACACATATTGAAGGAAAGAGAGTTCTTCAGGCGCTCTCTATTACCGTTTTTGTTGTATTGTCGGGTATTCCAATGATGGTTGATAGTGTATTATTCTGGATATTTTTTGCGGGACTGATTTTTTTCCTGGTATACCAGTTTCATCACCTTAAAGCCGCGTTTAATACCATATTACTTTCAATTTTTGTTATCCTTATAGGCTATTCAACTTTTGCTATGATTATTATTCGTTCTTCGGCCAATCCTCCTATGGATGAAAATAATCCGGAAAATGTTTTTTCTTTGATTTCTTATCTTAATCGTGAACAGTACGGGGATCGCCCATTGTTCTACGGTCAGTATTATTGCGCTCCACTGGATTCAAAAGATCCGGTAAAACTGGGAAATCCTGTTTATATTCAGGATGATGGAAAGTATGTACAGGTTGATCAGAAAGAATCCTATAATTACGATTCACGTTTTTGCAGTGTCTTCCCACGTATGTTTAGCACAGAAGCACAGCATATCAGGGCATATAAGGAATGGGCAAATATTAAGGGTATTCCCATTAATGCCACCAATAATAATGGAGAGGTTGAAAAAATATACAAGCCCACTTTTGGCGAAAATCTGGCGTATTTCTTTAAATATCAGGTAGGTCATATGTATCTAAGGTATTTTATGTGGAATTTCGCGGGTCGTCAGAATGATATTCAGGGCCATGGAGGTATTCTTCACGGAAACTGGTTGTCGGGTATTAATGCTTTAGATGAAATGCGTCTTGGACCACAGGATAATCTTCCCAGTGATTTGAAAAACAATAAAGCCCGAAATACCTACTTTTTCCTTCCCTTAATATTAGGTCTATTGGGGATGTTTTTCCATATGAGTAAAGAAAAGAATGGATTCTGGTCGGTTATGCTATTATTTATTCTGACAGGCCTTGCCATTGTTGTTTATCTTAATCAGTATCCTTATCAACCTCGTGAACGAGACTATGCTTATACGGGTTCGTTTTACGCGTTTTGTATCTGGATTGGTTTTGGTGTAACGGCATTATATACCTGGCTTTCAAAATATAAATTGTCAAAAACTGTGTTAGCTACAGGTGTTATTATAGCTTCTTTTATCGCTGTACCATTGCTTATGGCCAATCAGAACTGGGATGATCATGATAGGTCGCAACGTTATACTGCCAGAGATTTTGCTAAAAACTACCTGAATTCCTGTGAAAAAGATGCCATCCTATTTACCAATGGAGATAATGATACTTTCCCGCTGTGGTATGCGCAGGAGGTAGAGGGTGTCAGAACTGATGTCCGCGTAGTAAATCTTAGTCTCTTTAATACCGACTGGTATGTCGATCAGATGAAACGCAAAGCATACGATTCAGATCCCATACCCAATTCCTTTAAACACGAACAATATGTTCAGGGAACACGAGATTATCTGCCGGTAATGGAACGTATTAAAGGACCTGTTGATCTGAAAAAAGTAATGGAATTTATAAAAAGTGATCTGCCGGATACTCGTATTGAAAGACAAGGTGGTAAGTCGCTGAGCTTTGTTCCTACAAAGAGTTTTTATCTGCCCGTTGATCTGAAGAAAATTTTGGGTAATAATACTGTTTCTTTGAAAGACAGTGCCAGAGTTTTAGATAAAGTCGAATGGTCGATTAATAAAAATTATATCCTTAAAGCCGACCTGATGGTACTTGACATGCTGGCAGAAAATAATTGGAATAGACCGATTTATTTTGCCATTACGGTAGGTTCCGATAGTTATCTGAAACTCGAAAACTTCTTCCGTCTGGATGGTTTGGCGTATCGTTTTGTCCCCGTGAACAGTCCCTCAAAAGACGGTCAGATTGGCTATATCGATACGGATATTCTTTACGACCGGCTTATGAATAAATTTGTATGGGGAAATATCAGCAATCCAAACGTTTATCTGGATGAGAATAATCTCCGTATGGCGATGAATTTCAGAAATAACTTTGCTCGACTTGCCTTGGCTCTGCTGGATGAAGGAAAACGTGATTCTGCCGTGGCTGTACTTGACAAATGTCTCGAAGTAATGCCTGAAAAAACAGTACCTTATAATTATTTTGTTTTAGGTATTGCCGAAGGCTATTATCGTGCTGGCGAAATGGTGAAAGCCAACGAGATTATGGAGAAAATGTATGAAGTTACTAAAGGAGAACTCGATTATTATCTTTCATTAGAGCCTCGTTATGCAAAGAGTGTTCAAACGGAAGCCAGAAGATCAATGGCTGTTTATCAGGAAATACTTAGGATAACCAATCAATATCGTTCCGGTGGAAATATGTTGCCAGGGATGAGTGTTGAAACGCCGCAGAATAATGCCGACACCAGTCTTTATCGCGAAATGGAAGATGCTTTCAAAATATATTACGACAAATATACACGCCTTTACGAAATATAATGTTTGACAGATTAGCGGGAAATGCAGCTAAAATTGTTTTTCCCGCTGCTGTTTTTTCTGTTCCTGGAGCCAGGGAAACAGTTTACCTGACATTTGATGATGGCCCTGTAGCCAATGTCACTCCACAAATTTTAGATATACTTAAAGCAAAAGAAGTAAAAGCGACTTTCTTCTGTTTGGGCGAAAACGTAAAAAAAAATCCTGCTATTTTCGAGCGGATTATCAAAGAAGGTCATCGACTGGGATTGCATGGATACAAGCATCTGAATGGATACAAAACAGGTCGGCATGCTTATCTACAAAACGTGATTAAAGGCAGTGAATGGATTGCCTCCGATTTATTTCGACCTCCCTATGGACGAATAACACCGAAACAATATCAACTACTAAAAGACCGATATCGAATTGTTTTTTGGTCGCTCATGAGTTATGATTACCATTCACAGAATACACTGGAAAAATGCCTTGATAATCTGAAAAAGAAAACAAAGGCAGGAGACATTGTCGTTTTTCATGATAACGAAAAAGTTCGTTTAAATAGCGTTTCTCTGCTTTCGGATTATATTGACTTTTGTCGTGCACAAAACTTTTTTTTCGGTGTAATAGACTGATTTTACAGCGGTAATTCCTAACTTTGTCATAATAGCATGGAGAAAGCATTTTTATATAAAGCGTTTGGGCTGGTTTTTTCTTCCAGTATTGAATTACCGGAGTTATTGGTAGTCAATAATGAGTCGCCCGATGTCTCGATTTCTATTCATGCAGTTCCCGAGGCTATTGAAAATCCTATCCTGAAAACAAGTCGCTTTGAAGTGGCCGAAGGGAGATTTCTCTTGACAGTCGATAAAGTGGCTCGGTTTTATGCCGAAGAGGGTCGTATCGTCTTTATAATGCCTTTCCCGGGTGCAACAGAAGATGAAATAAGATTGTTTTTATATGGGTCCGTTTTTGCCGCTTTGTTTCATCAGCGTGGAATGATGCCTCTTCATGCAACGACAGTTGGTGATGGAGAGAATGCTTATTCTTTTTCAGGGAATAGTGGTATGGGAAAATCTTCTCTCTCATTTTCTCTCATCGAAACGGGTCGCTTTAATCTGGTGTCAGATGATATTTCCATTCTGTCTGTCAATGCAGGGAATATCATGGCTTTGCCGGGATTACCCCGTGTTAAGCTATGGGCAGATGTACTTGAATATACCCAAAAAGATGTATCACAACTCAGGAATATTCGCAAATCCATTGAAAAATACAATTACCCGCTGGAAGATCGTTTTGCCAAAGAACCGGTTCAACTTAAAGCGATTTTCTTCCTTACCACACGACATCAATCAGAAATATCTCTGAAAGTGGTGACCGGCACAGAGAAATTTAACTTGCTACAACATAATATATTCCGCTTACAGTTTATGCCTGGGAATAGTTTGCAACAGCAGTATTTTCAATTTACCACGGCGATACTTCAAAAAACGGCGGTTTTTCAGGTTGTACGACCCCGTTTAGGCTTTGAACTGGGTATGTTACGCGATCGCATCGAAGAAGCAATACATTCCTTAAAAAAACAATGAAAACAGATAAAAATATTATCTGGCTGGCTTCATATCCTAAATCGGGAAATACCTGGTTCAGGACTATTTTGGCCTATTTATATAAAAAGGATAGCTTTGACATTAATCAACTCGACATTAGTCCGATATACAGTAGTCGAACTTTTATTGAAAACGAGACAGGGGTAGATAGTACTGACCTAACTCCTGAGGAATCGGACGAATTAAGGATTTCGATTTTTGATAAGGTTTATGGTGAATATCCGTCATTTTTCAAGATACACGATGCCATGATAAATCTTCCGGATGGTCGTCCGTTGATTCCGGTTCATCAAACGCATTGTGCCCTGTATTTTGTCCGAAATCCGTTGGATGTTGCTGTTTCTTTTGCAAATCATAGTTCCAAGACCATTGAAAAAACCATAGAAAACATGGGTCGGGACCAATTCAGTTTGGCAGCATCTACAAAAAAGTATAATAATCAGTTCCGGCAAAAATTATTGTCATGGTCAGGGCATGTGGAAAGTTGGACTAGACAAACGCTTTTTCCGGTGAGAGTTTTAAGATATGAGGATATGCTTGCGCAACCCGAGAAGATTTTTCTGGATACCATAATTAATTATTTAAAATTGCCTTTTTCTGAAACCGAAGTCATTGAAGCTGTAAATGCCTGTAGTTTCGAAAATCTGAAGAAGCTGGAAATGGAAAAAGGCTTTAAAGAAAAGCCTCCCGGTTGTAGTGCATTTTTTCGTAAAGGGGTTTCGGGCGACTTTGTTAATCATTTGTCGGATAGCCAGATAATGGACGTAAAACAGGCGCATGCAAAAATAATGAAAGAATATAATTATCTTTGAGCATGAAATCAGACTATCTTAATAATGACGTGATTCAGCGCAATCCAAAATTGCTTTCCAGCCAGATTGACGGAGAAACGATCATGATGAATATGCATGATGGTAATTACTATGGTTTGAATGAAATTGCAAGTCGCATTTGGGAGGTCATTGAAAAACCTGTCGAATTTAATCAGTTGGTTGAGACTTTGCTAAGCGAATTTGACGTGGAACAGGAGACCTGTACCAAAGATGTTAGTCTTTTTCTGAAGCAGCTGGAACAAAAAAAACTGATTATTGTAACGAACCAAAATGGTTAAAGCATTACGCTTTTTTAGTATTCGGGGATTGGAAAGAAGGTATTTCCTTCTCGCGATATACTATTCGGCCATAGCAAGGATATTGGTTTTATTTGTTCCTTTTAGAAAGTATTCCTTTTGGTTGGGCAAATATGGCATTGAAACGGTAGAACAGGCCATTCTTCAAACAGAGAAGATTAAAGTTATTTCCATTGCCATACACCGAGCTTCACGTGTTACTCCTTGGCGGTATAAATGTCTCGAACAGGCTATGGTGGCTAAAAAGCTATTGAATAAGAATAAACTTCCTTCGACTATTTATTTTGGCGTAAGAAAAGAGAATGCAAAAATGGAGGCACATGCCTGGATCCGATGCGGAGATATTTTTGTGACTGGTGGAAGGAACAGATCAGCTTTTACGGTTGTTTCCTGGTTTTCTTAAAATATAAAAATAAAAAAACCGCCTTGTGAAAGACGGTTTTTTTATGATTTTGTTTTGATTATCCGCATTTGGAATAACCACAGTTTTTACATTTCAGGCAACCTTCTTCATATACCAGATCGTGTCCTTTGCAGTCGGGACATTTAATGGCTTTGGTCGGTTTGGTGCCGTTAGGGATGTACGATTTAAGCGCTCTTTCCACACCTATTTTCCAGGAGTTAATGCTGGCGCTGTCAAGTTGCAGACTACCTACGAGGTTAACAACATCGGGAATGGGCATACTATAGCGCAGAACACCAGATATAAGTTTTGCGTAATTCCAGTATTGGTCGTCGAACATTCTGGAAAGACCTTCGAAAGTAGTCCTGTAACCATGTTTATCTATATACTGAAAATCGTAGCGTGTTTGACCCCGCTCATCTTTGTTTTTAATAATAACACCACGTTTTATTCCTTTAGGAATGGCAAGAACGTCTTCGTCAACAAGACCGGTAAAGATTTCGTAGGGAAGATTATCTAAGAGACCTACAAAAGCAATCCAGTTTTCGTTATTGTTATGAAAACGAACAACATCGGCTTCAAGAACAGCGGGACGTTTTTTGGGTTGTGGCCATTCGTGAGCAGGCATTTTGTCTTCTTTTTTATCGTTGGAGATAAGAACGCCTGAGCGTGATCCTTCGCGATAAACGGTAAGACCTTTACAACCACTTTCCCAGCCGGTGAGATATACATTAGCAACAACTTCTTCGGTGGCGTTTTCGGGCAGGTTAACAGTTACGCTAATAGAATGGTCGACCCATTTCTGAATCTGGCCTTGCATTTTAACCTTAGATACCCAGTTTACATCGTTGGCTGTTGCTTTGTTGTAGGGAGATTGCAGAATGAGGTCATTAATTTCATCATCTTTCATTTTCATTACATCTTCTGCAAGATGTCCTGTACTTTCGAGCCATGTGAGGAATTTATGGTGAAAAACATTGAATTCTTCCCAGGAGTCACCCATTTCATCAACGAAATTGATTTTCACCTCTTTATCGTTGGGGTTGACTTTTCTACGTCTTTTATAAACGGGACGGAAAACAGGTTCGATGCCGGATGTGGTTTGGGTCATTAAACTGGTTGTTCCGGTTGGGGCAATTGTAAGTAATGCGATATTGCGACGGCCATATTTTTGCATATCAGCAATCAGAGATTCGTCGGCTTCTTTCAGGCGATTGATGAAAGGATTATTTCTTTCGAGCTGATAGTCAAATAACGGAAATGGGCCTCTTTCTTTAGCCGTTTCAACGGAGGCGCGATAGGCTTCTATAGCTAGAACTTTGTGAACTTCAACCGAGAAATCAATAGCATTTTCTGTTCCATAAATCAGGTTGAGTGCAGCAAGCATGTCACCTTCACCTGTGATTCCGATTCCGGTTCTGCGACCTTCTTCAGTTTTAACTTTAATTTTTTCCCAGAGTTTACGTTCTACTCTTTTTACTTCAAAATCTTCGGGATCGGCTGTGATTTTCCCAATGATAGCATCAATTTTCTCAACTTCAAGATCAATAATATCGTCCATCATTTTTTGGGCAATATGGACATGCTTTTTAAAAAGAGTAAAGTTGAATTTAGCCTCAGTTGTAAAAGGATTTTCAACATAAGAATATAAGTTGATGGCCAGCAGACGGCAGCTATCATAGGGACATAAAGGAATTTCGCCACAGGGATTGGTTGATACCGTTTTGAATCCATGAGCAGCATAAGAATCCGGAACTGATTCGTTGATAATCGTGTCCCAGAATAATATGCCGGGTTCGGCAGATTTCCATGCGTTATGGATAATTTTTTTCCATAAATCGTTGGCATTTATTTCTTTAGTGTAAGTGGGTTCGGTAGAATCAATAGGAAATTTTTGAACGTAGGGCATGTTATTTTTTACAGCCTTCATAAATTCATCGTCAATTTTCACACTGACATTGGCTCCTGTAACTTTTCCCTGTGTCATTTTAGCATCGATGAAGTGTTCTGCATCCGGATGCTTGATGGAAATAGATAGCATCAGCGCACCGCGACGGCCATCCTGCGCTACTTCTCTTGTCGAATTACTATATCTCTCCATGAATGGTACGATCCCTGTAGAAGTAAGGGCACTATTTAATACCGGACTTCCTGAAGGACGAATGTGCGAAAGATCATGTCCTACACCACCTCTTCTTTTCATGAGTTGAACTTGCTCTTCGTCGATTTTCATGACAGCACCATATGAGTCGGCTTTTCCATCTACTCCAATGACAAAGCAATTGGATAATGATGCCACTTGATGGTTATTGCCTATACCTGTCATCGGGCTTCCCTGAGGTACTATATACTTAAATTCACGTAATGTCTCGTAAATCTCCTCTTCAGAAAGGGGATTGTTGTATTTTTTTTCAATACGAGCAATCTCGCGGGCGATGCGATGATGCATGTCATCCGGATTTTTTTCGTAAATCTTTCCATACGAATCTTTCAACGCATATTTGGTAACCCATACACGGGCAGCCAGTTCGTCGCCATTGAAATACTTGAGGGAGGACTCGTATGCTTCATTAAATTCATACACACGCAGTTCGGTGTCGGTTACTGTTTTTTCTTTTAAAGGCATCTCTTCTACAAACATTTTATAATAATTTTATTCCCTGATAATCAACTAAGTAAGTTTAGCTTATTTGGAGTATGCAAGATAAATCAGGAATAAGGTTTTTGCTAATCTACTTTTCAACACAATTATCAACAAAATGTATCCGCGTATTGTAATCTAAAGATTGTTAGTCAATTATTAAATGTTTGTTAAATTTATTCTCGTGGGCGAAAAAAATAATAACAGTTCAGATGTATTTAGAGTCAAACGAATCGGGATTTTTCAACACAAAAATGTTTACAAGAAAATTTTAAAATTTCTGATTTCCATTTATAGGGGGAACCATGCCTTTATAAAAGGCTGTCTGATTCGATACCTTCAATAATTTCAAAATCTTTTCCCGGAAGTTCTTCGGTTCCGTCTTTTTTGCAATTCATATCAATTTGAGCAGATTTTGGCGGACGTTCAAATTTATCCTCCTGACTATATCCAAGAGATTTATTCGCATATACCTTGTTCATATATATTGCCCAAATGGGAAGTGCCATGTTAGCTCCCTGACCCCATTGCAGACTATTAAAATGGACACTGCGGTCTTCTCCTCCTACCCATACGCCAGTTGTTAATAATGGTGTAATACCCATATACCAGCCATCTGATTGATTCTGTGTTGTTCCGGTTTTTGCGCCAACTTCGCCCAGAATATTATATTTAAACCGAAGCCTCATACTTGTTCCTGCCTGAACGACGCCTTCCAGCAAGTTAATCATAAGAAAAGCGGTTTCTTCATCTATAGCTTCCGAACGGTTTGGTTTAAATGTCGCAACGGTATTTCCATTTTTATCTTCAATTCGTGTTACAAAAACCGGTTGAGTGTAAATCCCTTTGTTTCCAAAAGTGGCGTAGGCTCCAACCATTTCGGCCAAATACAAATCGGGTGTTCCGAGACATATGGCGGGTACGGGATCCAATTTACTTTTGATGCCCAGTTTATGCGCCATGTTTACTACGGCAAAAGGATTGTATCTTTTCATGAGCCAGGCCGAAATATTATTTACAGAGTTGGCTAGCCCCCATTTTAGGGTAACCATTTGACCGTCTTTTTTAGTGCGGTCACTGTTTTTAGGGGTCCAGGTGTTTCCGTCAGGCAAATCAAATGTGACAGGAATATTGGGAACTTCGTAGCAGGGGTTAAATCCTTCAAGCATTGCAAGAACATACAAGAAAGGTTTAAATGTAGAACCGACCTGACGTTTTCCCAGTTTAACCATATCAAACTGAAAGTGTTTGTAGTCTGCTCCACCTACATAAGCTCGCACATACCCTGTTTGCGTTTCCATCGACATGAGTGATGCTCTTAAGAAAAATTTATAGTAGCGTATCGAATCCCATGGAGACATTGTTGTATCTACATCGCCTTTCCATGAAAAAACAGACATCCTGACAGGTTCTTTGAAATTTTTTAATATGTTTTCGTCAGACTCTCCGTCTTTTTTCAACATGCGATATCGTTCTGTTCTTTTCATAGAAGAAGTCATAATTTCTTCTATCTGCTTTTCATTTACGTCCCATGAAAAAGGTGCTTTTTTACCCCCTTTTTTCTCCTGGAAAAATTTCGGTTGTAAGTCGTCTCTGAGGTGTGTTGTTAATGCTTCTTCTGCATATTTTTGCATCTTAGAATCTATCGTAGTGTATATTTTTAACCCATCACTATATAAATCATACGGACTTCCATCTTCTTTTTTGTTTTTGTTACACCACCCGTAAAGAGGATTGGTTTCCCACTCAATGGAATCTTCGTAGTATTTTTGAATGTCAATATATTTTGATTTTACAGGCTTTGTGACAGACATGGTGAGTCGTAAATACTCTCTGAAATAGGGAGCAGGTCCTTCTTTATGATCTACTTTCTGATAATGCAGAACCAAAGGAATTTCTTTTAGTGAGTCATACATTTGTCGACTCAGATAACCATATTTAAGCATTTGGGAAAGAACAACATTGCGACGTTCTTTGGTTTCTTCTGGGCGACGAAGGGGATTGAAGAGAGACGGATTTTTTGCCATTCCGACTAGCATGGCGGCCTGTTCAATGGTCAGACTGTCGGGGGTTGTGTTAAAATATACTTTAGAAGCTGAACGGATTCCTACAGCAAGATTCAGGAAATCAAACTTGTTCAGGTACATTGTCATGATTTCTTCTTTGGTGAATTTCCTTTCGATTTTTACTGCAATTACCCATTCGCGGAATTTTCGGACAGCCATTTCAAGTTTTCCGTCCAATTCTTCTCGGGGGAAAAGCATCTTGGATAATTGTTGTGTAAGTGTACTTCCTCCTCCTTTTGACTGACCGGAAAGAAGTCCGGAAAACACACGTCCGAGAGCTTTTACGTCAATACCTGAATGTTCGTAAAAACGTATGTCTTCAGTAGCAATCAAAGCTTTGATTGTCCAAGGAGACAGGTCGTCAAATTCTACATTGGTTCTGTTTTCTCTGAAAAAACTGCCTAAAACCACATTATCCGAAGAGATTACTTCGGTGGCCAGCAGACTTTTTGGATTCTCCAGTTCTTTGAAAGAAGGCATATACCCAAAGGTGCCGTTGCTAACCAATAGGAAGAAAACAAAAGCCGAAACGACTGGAAAAACAAAAATGATCCAGAGTATAAGAATGGGTTTTCTAAAAGATTTTTTTGGCATCTTTTTAACCTTCGTTTTTGATTGTTCGTCAGACATACAATTGATTTTGTAAATACCTTATAATAAAAAAGGCTTTTTTAATCCCAATAATTTATAAATTGCAGCCTCAAAAATAATAAATAAATGGCAGAAAACCTTGTTATCGTAGAATCACCTGCAAAAGCCAAAACCATTGAAAAGTATCTAGGTAAAGGCTTTTTAGTTTTATCCAGTTTCGGGCATATTCGTGATCTTTCTAAAAAGAAAATCGGAGTTGATATTGAAAAAAATTTTACTCCCAACTATGAAATTGATCCTCGAAAGAAGAAACAGGTAACCGAATTACAAAAGCAGGTAAGTGAGGCAAAAGTTGTCTGGCTAGCAACCGATGAAGACCGTGAAGGAGAGGCTATCGCGTGGCATTTGTATGAAGTATTAAAGCTTAAAAAAGCGAATTCTCATAGAATAACTTTTAATGAGATTACAAAGGACGCAATAAAAAATGCTATAGAGAATCCACGCGAAATAAATATTGCGTTAGTAGATGCTCAACAGGCAAGACGTATTCTCGATCGTTTGGTCGGTTTCGAACTTTCGCCTGTATTATGGAAAAAAGTTAAACCAAAACTTTCTGCCGGAAGAGTCCAGTCGGTGACTGTTCGTCTTATTGTTGAAAAGGAACGTGAGATAAGAGCTTTCGAATCAGTTTCATCTTATAAGGTATCAGCTCTTTTTTCTGGAAAAGACAGTAAAGGAAAAAAGTTTGAGCTAAAAACCGATTTGCAGAAAAATTTTCCCGAAGCAAAACAAGCCAATGAATTTCTGGAAAAATGTAAAAAAAGTAAGTATAATGTAAAAGAAATTCATATACGACCCGCGACTAAGTCGCCTGCACCTCCCTTTACAACTTCCACTTTGCAACAGGAAGCCAGTCGGAAACTGGGCTTTTCTGTTTCACAGACAATGTTGCTGGCGCAAAAATTATACGAATCGGGGTTTATTACCTATATGAGAACCGATTCCGTTCACCTTTCCAATACTGCAATTTCAGGTGCTAAAAATGAAGTAATAGATCAATACGGTGAAGAGTTTTCTAAAACCCGACAGTTCCAGACTAAAACAAAGGGTGCTCAGGAAGCGCATGAAGCGATCCGCCCCACCTCTTTTGAGCGTCACACGATTGGAGGAACCAGCAATGAAAAAAGAATTTATGATTTGATTTGGAAACGATCTATTGCATCTCAAATGGCTGAAGCTCAGATCGAGAAAACAACTATTTCTATTGAGATATCAGAGTATAAAGATTCTCTTTTTCAAGCTCATGGTGAAGTAATTCGCTTTGATGGATTCTTGAAAGTGTATCGTGAATCGACTGATGACGAGGGAGATGCTAATGAGAACACTATGCTGCCTCCCATGGAAAAAGGTCAGGAACTCGAAAGAATTGTTATTACAGCCACACAGAAATATACTCAACAGCCCTACAGATATACCGAAGCCAGTCTGGTAAAAAAACTCGAAGAGTTAGGTATTGGTCGACCTTCAACATATGCTCCAATAATTTCAACGGTTCAGGATCGTGGATATGTAGAAAAAGGGGATATTATTGGTATTGAAAAGCAAGTTGAGATTCATACATTGACAGATGATAAGATTGTCTCTTCAAAGAAAAAAGAAAACTATGGTTTTGAGAAGTCAAAACTAAGACCTACGGATATGGGAAAGGCTGTAACTGACTTTCTGCAGAACCATTTTCCGGATATTATGGATTATCAGTTTACAGCTTCTGTAGAAAAGGAATTTGACCAGATTGCAGAAGGAAACCTGGTGTGGAATACAATGATTTCAACTTTCTATACTCAGTTTCATCCAAAAGTAATTAATGCGATGGATGTAAAAGAGAAGAAAGTTGGAGAACGTTTGCTGGGTAATGATCCTGTAACGGGTTTGCCGGTATATGTTAAAATTGGCCGTTTTGGTCCATTTGTTCAGTTGGGCGAATCACAAACCGAAGAAAAACCTCGTTTTGCCAGTCTGCCTAAGGGTTTCGAAATGGATCAAGTGACGCTGGAGGAAGCAATGTCATTTCTTGCTTATCCCAGAGATCTGGGTAAAATAAACGACGAACCTGTATCGGTTAATATTGGAAGATTTGGACCCTATGTATATTTTGAGAAAAAGTATTTCTCACTAGCCAAAACAGATGATCCCGGAACCATTACGCTGGACAGAGCTCAAGAGTTGATCACCGAAAAAAGGGAAAAAGACGAGAAAAGTCTCATCATTTCTTTTCCTGAAGATTTGGAAATAAAAGTGTTGAATGGCAAATACGGCCCCTATATTTCTTATAAAAAAGCCAATTTTAAAATTCCCAAAGGAAAGCCGGCAGAACAATTAACCTATGCCGAAGCCATAGATATTATTAATAAAGGTCCTGTAAAAAATAAAAGAAAAAAATGAGTCTTTTTGCTGACTTTGTTCCAGTAGGCCAGCTTTTTTTGAAAAGCAAGGATTCCGGAAAGGTCATCGACAGTATTTATTTTGTCGGTCAGGATAATGATATTGATGATATTCCTGCTGGTGCTGTGGTTTTATTCTCAGTTCAAAAACCCCAACTGGCAGATATGGTGGATACTTTTCCAATAAGGATCCGAAAAAGATTTTATGATTTGTATTTGCCTTCAGAATTACCAATCAGAATATACGATCTGGGAGTTTTTTTTACAGGCAATAATAAATCAAAAACCCTGACAAATGTCATAAATCATCTAATTTCCAAAAAGATAACTATACTTTTGATTTCAGCCGAGAATCATATACATACATTATTATATAAGGGGCTAGAAAAAGCATTAAAATCAGTCAGTATAACAGAAGCATCCACTTTACTTCCTTTTAGTGAAAGTCATCATGAAGAGATAGAACAACCTTCCTGGTTAAAAATGATTATTACGAAACAGGGAAACAAATTATTTAATTTCTCTAATTTGGGAATGCAGGCATTTTTAAATCCGCAAGAGAATCAGGATTTGTTTCGCAAACTATTATTTGATTCAACCCGCATGGGCGCATTGCAACATGATATTAATATAGCCGAACCTACTGTTCGAGATGCCGATCTTTTTATTTGGGATATGAATATCGTAAAAGCTTCTGATGCTCCCGGAGTATTGAAGCCCAATCCCAATGGTCTTAGTGGGTTTGATGCTTGCCGGTTTTCTCGTTTTGCTGGTATTGCTGAGAGAAATAAGATATTTTGCATAAATAATATAGGGGAGCATGATGACGATGCAATGGTAACATCTTTCCTGATAGCTCAAATGTTCTGGTTTTATATGGAGGCATTTTTTAGTCGCATGAATGAATCCCCAAAGCTTAATCACAAAGACTTTAATACTTTTGTTGTTGAAAGTGAAAAAGAAGGGACTTTTATTTTTCTTCAAAGTCGTATTTCCGATAGGTGGTGGGTATTGCTAGATCGGCAGAATGGGAAAAAAATGACGATTTCTTGTCTAAAAAAGGATTATATCGATATGACAGAAGGGGAAATTCCCGAAAGAATGATGCGATTTCTCAATAAAATATCATAGCGTAGAACCCTGTTTGCCTGTTGTTTATAAAAATGTTTCAAAAAGGCACATATTTTTTAGCATATTTATTTTTAGAATTTTAAACTTTTTTATAATTTTAGCGTAAAAGTGGAAGGTTTAAAATTATCAACAATTGGTGTTAATAAAATTTGGTTTAGAAAAATATTTTTGCTTACTTTACCGTTTTCAAAGAAGAAAAGGTAATATTATTGGATAAATATGAGAAAAAGTTTAATACTTTTATTTGTCATTGTGTGTGTGAATCAGATGTTTGCACAACAGGACCCACAGTTTAGCCTTAATTCATACAACCATTTGGCAGTGAATCCTGGTTTTGCCGGTCTTAACAACGCAATTTGTGTTTCTGCGATTAACAGAAATCAATGGATGGGTTTTGAAGGCAGGCCCGTTTCAACTTGTTTGGCTGCACATATGCCTTTGAAGGATATCAACAGTGGTGTAGGAATCAATATTGTACAGGATAAACATGGTTTTAATAAAGATTTTCATTTTAATGCGGCTTATTCGTATCACGTCGCTGTAGGTGATGGATTGTTAGGTTTAGGATTAGGCATTGGGATGCTTCAGAAAGCTTTTGACGGTCAGGATTTAAAATCTCCATTATCCCTCGAAGATCCTAATGCTAATGTTTATTTAGATCCAGCTATTCCTCACAGCGAAAGCAAAGTGGTTTTTGATGCAAATTTTGGTGCTTTTTACAGAGCAAAAGATTTTTATGTAGGACTTTCTACAACACATCTTACTCAGCCACAGGTTAAGTTGGATGCTGGCAAGAATCCTTTTGTAAGGAGACATTATTATATTGCAGCCGCCTATTTTTGGCAGCTACCCGATCCGCAATTTGAGCTCAGACCATCGATATTTCTTAAATATGATGGAGCAACAGCTCAGTACGATGTAAATGCTACCCTTATCTATAACAAGCAGTTTTGGGGTGGGGTTACTTATCGTTTTGGAGATGCCGTTGTAGCCATGGTTGGATATAATACACAAATGGATTTAGGTTTTGGGTTAGCATATGATATTACACTTTCTTCACTACGTTCATATCAAAGTGGTTCCATTGAGTTAATGGTTCGCTATTGCTTCAGCGTTAAGAAAGCAGGAGGTCCGGGTTCTTATAAAAGTGTTAGATTCTTATAATATGATAACAAAACAATTTCACATACTGGGAGGTAATATGAGAAATTTAGTTCTGTTTTTTATAACAGCAGCCGTTTTAAGTAGTTGTACTACGGGTAACGGAGAATTAATTGGTGTTCAGGACAGAGAAGTCTGGTATGAACCGCAGCCTTATGGAATGTTATTCGTTTCACAAGGGAGTTATAATATGGGACCCAACGATCAGGATGTCCCATGGGCTATGACAGCAGAGACAAAAACGGTTTCTGTTGCATCCTTTTGGATGGATGAGACGGAAATCATTAATAATGAGTATCGTCAGTTTGTCTTTTGGGTACGTGATTCTATTGCCCGTAAACTGTTGGGTGCTCAGATTGATGAGTTTCTCATTCAAGAAGATGTCTATGGGGAAGAGATAAATCCCCCATTTCTTGATTGGACTGTCAGACTGCAGTGGGACGGAGATGAGCAAAGAGAAATCCTGAACGAAATGTATTATCGTACAGAGGAAAGATTTTATCGCAGAAAAGAAATTGATACCCGTAAATTAAATTATGAGTATTGGAGAATTGACTTAAAACAAGCTGCGAAGAAATACGATTTTAATAATGAATATAGACGTGCTTGGAATGCCGATGAGGAAAAATATGAAGGTGAATTTACGGACTATAACTACAAAAGTCCTACTCGTGGCCAAAGAATTCCTGTAAAAGACAGAGCATCCTATATTATTAGAGATGTAGTAAATGTTTATCCAGATACACTTTGTTGGGTAGGAGACTTTACTTACTCATACAACGAGCCTTATGCTAAGATGTATTTCTGGCATCCCGCATATGATATTTATCCTGTTGTAGGTGTGTCATGGCGTCAGGCACGCGCATTCTGCGTATGGAGAACTCAATTACTGAATGGATTTCTTAACGAAAGTGGAGAAACTTTTGTACAGGATTACCGTTTACCTACCGAATCAGAATGGGAATACGCTTCACGCGGTGGACTCAAACAGGCCATGTATCCCTGGGGAGGTTATTATACCAGCAATTATAAAGGATGCTATGTTGCAAACTTTAAACCTTTGCGCGGAAACTATCCTGCTGATGGTGGATTTTATCCTCTGATGGTTGCTCATTACGATCCTAACGAATGGGGTCTCTATGATATGGGTGGAAATGTAGCAGAATGGACATCTAACGCTTTTGATGAATCCGCTTATGTATGGTCAGATGACCTTAATCCGGATTATGAATATGAATGTTTACCTAATGATCCTCCGGTGCTGAAACGTAAAGTAGTTCGTGGCGGTTCATGGAAAGATATAAGCTATTATATGCAGTGTGGTACCCGTACTTATGAGTACATGGATACTGCCAAATCTTACATCGGATTCCGTACTGTAAGATCATATTTGGGCCGCGACTTTAATGACGCAGGATCTGGCTCACAGGTTTATTAATTGAAAAAAGTATCAAACAATAAGTCTTAACCAAAAAACAAAGAATTATGGGATTTAACATTACTGAAATTGTTCAAACCAGAGGGTGGAAACTTTTTATGGCAAAAGTATACGGTTGGGGGGCAGCTGTAGTACTTGTAGGAGCTATGTTTAAAATTATGCACTGGCCGGGTGCAGGTCCAATGCTTGTCGTTGGTCTTAGCGTTGAGGCGTTCATCTTTTTTACTTCAGCTTTCGAACCTCTTCATGAGGAATATGACTGGAGTCTTGTTTATCCCGAATTAGCAGGAATGCACGAAGAAATTGAAGATACAGTAGATCTGAAAAAACCCAATTCTAAACAATCTGCTTTAGAAAAATTCGACGAACTGCTTAATAGTGCACAGATTTCACCCGAATTATTTAATAAATTAGGTAATGGACTGCGTGACTTAAATCAGACAACCGAAAAATTAGCTGACGTTTCGAATGCTACTGCTGCTACAAATAATTATGTAGCTAACTTTGAAAAAGCCAGTATGAAAGTAAATGAGTTTGCAGACATTTATGGTCAGTCAGCTCAGGTTCTGAATAGTTCAGCCAGTACATTAGCCGGCTCCTATCAGAAAACATCTGATATACTTACCACATCTACCGAAAAATTTGCTACCACACTTGTTGGTGCTGGTAATGATGCAACCAAAATTTTCAGTGAATCTTTTGAAAATGTATCAGAAAAGATTAAAACTGCTGGTGCTGATATGGCAAATTCTTATGGTAAGATTTCTGAAAGTCTGAATAATGATTTCAATGCTATTACCGCTGGATCAAAATCATATTCAGATCAGTTAATGGGAATTACTAAGAACTTAACAGCACTTAATGCTGTATATGAACTGCAGTTGCAAGGCTCTAATGAACATATGGAATCAGCTAAGAAACTTTTCGGTGGTATGGAAGAAATCATGGAAAATATGAAATCTTCTGTTGATGATGTGAAACGTTACCGCGACGAAGTTTCAAAACTCGGCAATAATCTGTCAGCAATGAATACCATTTATGGTAATATGTTGTCGGCAATGAATTTTCCGAAACAATAAATGATGTATTCCGAATGTTTTATTAATAAAGAGTTGATGTAATATGGGTGCCACGAATTGTCCAGAAACGCCGCGTCAGAAGATGATAGGTATGATGTACCTGATGCTTACCTGTATGCTCGCGTTAAATATTTCGAAGGAAGTTCTGAATGCTTTTATTGTTGTAAATGAGGGTCTTGTTAAAACTAATGAAGTGTTTGAGCAGAAAAATGCATATATGTATAATGCATTAGATAAAGCTAAAGCAAACAATCCAGAAAAAGCAGGACCTGCCGCAAGCAACGCACAAAAAGCAAAAGAATATTCCGAAGAACTAGATAAATATATTCAAGAACTCAAAATTGAATTATTTATGGCTGCCGATGGTTGTACAAGAGAAGTTGCCATGACAGCAAATATTAAAGATCTCCAGTCAAAAGATAATGTTGATAGACCTCACTTTATTCTTATTGGCGAGAGTGTAGATGGATCGAGTGGTAAAGCAAGAGTGCTCAAAAATAAATTGAATGAGTATAAAGATAAATTAATTGCTTTATTGAAAGATCCAAAAATTGACATTCCTAATAAACCAAAGGAAATTGAAGATTTAGGAGATTTAGGTATTGATACAAAAGATAATCCTAATGCTTCACCAGATAAACCTTTCGAAAAATATTGGGAAACCAATACTTTTGGAGAAATTCCTTTGGCCGCTGTTATTACTATGTTAACACAGGTTCAGAATCAGGTTAAGAATGCTGAAGCTACAATTGTTAACAAACTTTTAGGCTCCATTGGTGCCAGTGACTTTAAATTTGATACTATTGCTCCTCGTATTGTTCCCCGCTCAAATTATATTGTATCGGGTGATAGTTACGAAGCTGAATTGTTTATTGCTGCTTTTAGTACCACAGATATACCCAGAATTCTCGTTGGTAGTGGATTTGATTCAACTAAGGGCGAATTAACCGGAACTATTGACTCTGTTCCTGTTGTGAGAGGTGTAGGAAAATACAGTGTAGGTAGTCCTGGTATTGGTGCTCACTCATTTTCAGCTGTAATTCAGGTTAAGAATCCTGTAACTGGAGAATTTAAAAGTTATCCTATAAAATCAGGTGGAAGCTATGATTTAGAATACATGGTGGCAAAACCTCAGGCAGTAATTTCTCCTACAAAAATGAACGTTTTGTACATTGGTGTGGATAATCCAATTGATATTTCTGTTTCAGGTTTCCGTGCCGATCAGATCAATGCAAATATTTCACAGGGAAGTCTTGGAAAATCTGGTACTGGTTATGTTGCCAGAGTTAAATCTCCAGGTAAATGTAATATCAGTGTTAGTGTAAAAGACGACAAAGGGACTTCACGTAGTATGGGTAGTATGGAATTCCGTGTAAAACGCGTTCCAGATCCAGTGCCAAAGGTTGCTAACATGAAGGGTGGATCTATTTCAAAGAGTCTGCTTGTTAGCCAAACTGGTGTTAAGGCTGACTTGGAAAACTTCGACTTTGACCTGAAATTTGATGTTGTTGGTTTCTCGGTTGAGGCTACGATTAAAGGATTTTCCGAATCAAAAACATCAACAGGTGCAAGATTTACTCCTGAACAAATTTCATTGATTAATAAAGTAGCTATAGGTCAGAGTGTTTATATTGCTGATGTAAAAGCAAGAAAACCCGATGGTACTGTTGCTAATATCGGAACAATAAAATTTAAGCTTCAATAAACAATAATGTTATGAAAAAGCTGATTGTCATTCTCTCGTTCGCTTTCCTGTTGCCGGTCACTATGACTTTTGCGCAGCAGAAGGAGCCTACCGTTCTGGATGGTATTTACGTAAAGGAACATGTTCCTGCCAGAAAACCAGTTCCCTATCATCATCTCCGCGAGGCAGACCAGATGTGGAACAAAAAAATATGGCGCATGATCGATTTACGTGAAAAAATCAATCATCCTTTGTTTTATCCTTTGGTTAAAACCGACGACAGATATAGCTTGATTGCATTGATTATGGCTTCTGTTGAAAGTGGTGATCTTGAGGTATATGACACCGGAGATGACGAGTTTACAACACCCATGACAATCGGACAAATTGATGCAAATTTTGATGCTATTGCAGATACACAGTATGTAGATGATGTTGAAACAGGAGAGTCTAAACAGACTATTATTCCTGGCGTTAGAAATAATGCAGAAGTAACACGTCTCATGATGAAAGAAATATGGTACTTCGATAAGCAGCGCTCTATGTTGGAAGTTCGTATTGTTGGTCTTTGTCCAATTCGCATGGCTCCTCCGAAACAAGCTATCGGAGAAGAAGTGTCAGATGCTGATGAAGAAAAAGAATTAACACCTAAAAAAGTACTGTGGGTATATTTCCCGGCGGTGCGTCCAATTCTTGCTAACCACGAAGTGTTTAATCCCTTTAACGATGCCGAAAGAAGAACTTTTGACGACATCTTTTTCAAAAGAAGATTTAATAGTTATATTTTTGCCGAAACGAATGTCTATGATAACCGTATCATTGGAGAATATCGTTATGGCTTAGATGCACTGTTGGAGTCTGACAAGATAAAAGATTGGATGTTCAGAATCGAGCACGATCTTTGGGAATTCTAAAAATAATAGTAAAATCCCGCCCAAAAGGCGGGATTTTTTTATGGCATACCTGAAAAAATATAATGATATTGTTGTCATGCAATTTGACATCTTGAGAAATTACGCAGGCATTAATCATTTTATAACTACACGGACGGATGGAAATTTAAATCGCTTTAATCCCGGTTTTGTTGATTGGAAAAATCCCCTGGAAGTAATTGAGAATCGTAAAAAACTAGCAAGTGCTTTTTCATTAGAGCCCAAAAATATGGTTTTTTGTCGTCAGACACATAGCGATAATGTGGCCGTATTTAATGAAGATGAAGGAGGAAATGGTTTCTATAATAGAGATACTGCCATTCCCGATACCGATGCGGTGATAACCAACAAACACAAAATCTGCCCCGTAATAATGACAGCAGATTGTGTTCCCATTATACTGTATGACCCCAAAAACAATGCTATAGGTGCTGTTCATAGTGGATGGAGAGGAACACAAAAATTATTTTTGAAAAAGGTAATGACCCGTATGCATGAGGTTTTTAATTCCAGGCCGGAAGATTTTTTATGTTGTATTGGCCCTTCGGCTGGTCCCTGTTGCTATGAAGTAGGAGACGAAGTAGTGACTTTGTTTAAAGAAATTTTTGGCGAAAACGAAAAGATTATACATCGGGGCGATCATGAGAAAGCCCGTCTTGATCTATGGTATGCCAATGAGCTACAGGCATTGGAATTTGGAGTGCTTCCTAAAAATATTGAAATAAGTCGGAACTGCAGTATGTGTCAGTCGGACAACTTTTACTCTGCACGAGTACATAAATCGGAAGTCGGACGGACAGGTACGGGAATTTTCTTGCTTTAGCCAAAAGAAGGTAGTATAGTTCAGGGCAAACGCATTTAAATAGAAGAACATTAAAATAAAAATAAAAAAATTACGTATTTGCGATGATTCAAGTCGTATACTAATGATTATCAATACACCAAAGAATCAGAAGCAATCTAAATGCCTGCAGGCAGGCAAGCATAAGGCAGGCCGGTTAAAGAAATTATTTGATAAACAA
>PHDH01000228.1 GCA_002840935.1 Bacteroidetes bacterium HGW-Bacteroidetes-21
ATATCCGGATGTGCTGGCCCAAGGACTGCTGTAATTGTGACTGTAACACCAACACCTGTTGCTCCCACGGCATCAGGAATTACTATTTGTCAGGGAACGACGGCAACTATAACCGCAACCGCTCCAGGTGGAACTTATACTTGGTACGACGCAGTCACAGGTGGAACATTATTGTTTACCGGTGCAAGCTATACAACGCCCGTTCTTAATGCTAATACAACGTATTATGTGCAAACATCTGTTTCTGGATGTGCTGGCCCACGTACGGCTGTTTTGGTTACAGTTACACCGACACCTGCAGCACCAACAGCTGCAGGCGTAACTATCTGTATTAATACTTCTGCCATCCTAACAGCCACTGCTCCTGGAGGTACTTATACCTGGTATAATGCATCTACTGGAGGGACATTGCTTTTTACAGGCGCAAGTTACACTACACCTATTCTTGCTGCAAATACTACATATTATGTCCAAACCACAGTTGCAGGATGTGTCGGACCAAGAACTCCGGTTGCTGTCACTGTAAGTCCTGTCCCTGCAGCACCAACAGCATCCGGGACAACGGTTTGTCAGGGAACAACGGCTACGGTAACAGCTACTGCTCCTGGAGGTACTTATGCATGGTATAATGCAGCTTCTGGAGGAACATTGCTATTCACAGGAGCGAGTTATACCTCCCCTGTACTAAATGTAAATACTACTTTCTATGTTCAGACTACTGTTTCTGGATGTGCCGGACCGAGAACTGCAGTGTTTATAACTGTGACTCCAACTCCTGTCGCTCCTACAGCTTCTGGAACTACTATTTGTCAGGGAACTACAGCCATGTTAAATGCAACCGCTCCTGGTGGAATCTATGAATGGTACGATGCCTCTTCAGGAGGAACACTCTTAAATACAGGTGCTAGTTATACCACTCCAAACTTAAATTCTACAACTATTTATTATGTTCAGGCTACAGCATCAGGTTGTGCTGGTCCACGTACTTCCGTTATTGTTACTGTGACTCCAACTCCAGCTGCCCCGACAGCATTAGGAACTACAGTTTGCGAAGGAAATGCGGCAATTGTAACTGCAACAGCACCCGGTGGAGTTTATGGATGGTATAATGCGGTTTCTGGCGGTTCATTATTATTTACAGGAGCTTCCTATACAACGCCTGTATTGTCATCTACAACAACATATTTTGTGCAGACAACTATTTCTTCATGCCCAGGTCCGAGAACTGCTGTTGTAGTTACTGTAAATCCAACACCAGCAACACCATCTGCTTTAAATGCTACGATATGTGAAGGAACAACGGCTTCTTTAACAGCCACTGCTCCAGGTGGCACTTACGAATGGTATGATTTGGCAATTGGTGGAACATTATTGCAAACAGGCGCTTCTTATACTACACCTCCTTTGGTTGCTAATACAAATTATTATGTTCAAACTACGATATTGGGCTGTGTTGGCCCAAGAGCAATGGTGACTGTTACTGTGAACCCAACACCGACAGCTCCCACAGCTTTAGGAACATCTATTTGCGTCAACACATCAACGACTTTAACAGCAACAGCTCCAGGTGGAAGCTATCAATGGTATGATGCTGCATCAGGTGGAACTTTACTTTATACAGGAACCAGTTTTACAACCCCGTCATTATCTTCAACGACAATATATTATGTGCAATCGGTGATATCTGGATGTGCCGGACCAAGAACATCAGTTCAGGTAATAGTAAGTCCAGTCCCTGCCTCCCCAACAGCAGCAGATGCTGGAATCTGTATTGGAGCATCAACTACTTTAACAGCCACTGCTCCCGGTGGAACCTACACATGGTATGATGCTGCCACAGGCGGTACATTACTGTTTACTGGAGCAAGTTATACTACGCCTGCTTTAATGACAAGTACATCTTTCTTTGTTCAGACAACTATCGGTGGTTGTTCTGGTCCCAGAACAGAAGTTGAAGTATTAACCAATGTTCAGCCTCCTGCACCAACTGTATCAGGTATAACTATTTGTCAAAATAATTCAACTACTCTTACAGCATCAGTATCTGGTGATGTTTACGAATGGTATAATGCTATTACAGGTGGAACCCTCCTTTATTCGGGTCCTAATTATACTACTCCAGTTTTATCGGCGACTACGACTTATTATGTACAAACAAATATCTTTGGATGTTTGGGCCCCAGATCTGCTGTAACAGTCACAATAACTCCAACACCAGCAACTCCTACTGCTGCAGGAACATCTATTTGTACGGGCAATACAGCTACTTTAACCGCAACAGCACCAGGTGGAACCTATGAATGGTATAGCGCTGTTAGTGGAGGTAGTTTGTTGTCAACAGGAGCCTCATTTACTACTCCGATACTTGTCTCAACTACAACTTATTATGTCCAGACTACCGTGAGTGGATGTCTTAGCGCAAGACGTGCAGTGACTGTAACCGTAAATCCATATCCGACTGCGCCGTCAGCTTCAGGAACTACTATATGTGAAGGTAGTACGGCTACTATTTCAGCAACATCACCTGGTGGAACATATAGATGGTACGATGCAGCTACCGGTGGTGCTTTGCTCTTTACAGGAGCCAGTTATACGACTCCACCATTGTCAGCTACTACAGATTATTATGTCCAGACTACAGTTCTAGGTTGTGTAAGCTCTCGCACTATAGTTACAGTTACAGTTAACCCTATTCCAAATGTGCCCACTGCTGCTGGAACAACAATTTGTCAAGGAACCAGCGCTACATTAACAGCAACAAACCCGGGTGGTACTTATGCTTGGTATGATGCAGGAAGTGGTGGAAATTTACTGACCACCAATGCAAGCTACAATACTCCTGTGCTTAATTCAACAACCTCTTTCTATGTCCAGACAACAGTTAATGGTTGTTCAAGCTCCAGAACTACAGTCACTGTATTGGTTACACCTACTCCGGCTTCTCCCACTGCTAATAGTGTTACAGTTTGCGAGGGATATTCAGCAACTTTAAATGCAACAGCTCCAGGTGGAGTTTATGATTGGTATGATGCTACTATTGGAGGTAATTTAATTTATACAGGTGCATCATATACAACTCCTATTTTATCGGTAACTACATCTTATTATGTACAGACTACCATCAGTAGTTGTTCCGGAAGTCGAACTACTGTAACTGCAAATGTAACTCCTACAGATGATCCTTCGTTCTCATATCCTACGGGAACATATTGTATTACGGGTCCAAATCCTTTGCCCGCAATATCCGGAGGTTTCCCCGGTGGATTTACTTCTGTCCCAGCTGGCTTAGTGTTTGTTAGTACAGTTACAGGGGAAGTTAATCTGGCCGCTTCAGGATTAAATACTTACCAAATCACTTATACAACAACAGGACCTTGTCCAGATAGTTATACTGTTGATTTAACTATTACAAATGCTCCGGATCCTACTTTTACTTATGCTAACCCTTATTGCCAGTCAGGGGCGAATCCTATACCTACCTTCTTACCAGGGACAAGCGCTGGGATTTTTAGTTCAAGCCCGGCAGGTCTAAGTTTTGTCAATAGTTCAACTGGTGAGGTTGATTTACTAACTACAACTCCGGGAGCATATACAATAACTAATACAATTCCTGCTGGTTTTGGTTGTGCTTTAGCAATTGCAACAGAATCGCTTACAATTAATACTGCAGCAATAGTTGATGCAGGTTCAAGTATTAATATATGTGCTGGAGAATCAGCTCCTCTTAATGGTATAATTGGAGGAACAGCTACAACTGCAACATGGTCAGCTGCAACTGGAACTTTTGATGATCCAACGAGTTTGACCGCAAATTATATACCCGATAACGGTGTATTCTCTGTGTGGTTATATCTCAATACAGACGATCCTTCAGGTCCATGCCCAATTGTGGAAGATAGTTTACATGTAACAGTTACTGTATTGCCAGTCGCGCCAACTGCCTCAGGAACAACTATCTGCGCAGGGACTTCTGCTTCCCTGATTGCTACAGATCCAGGTGGGGCATACGAATGGTACGATGCTGCTTCAGGAGGTACTCTTCTGGCATCTTCAGCTGTCTTTAATACACCAGTATTATTAAGTACAGCAACATATTATGTTCAGACAACTGTAAATAGTTGTGCTGGTCCGAGAACTCCTGTGACTGTTAATGTCACACCATTGCCACCAGCTCCTACTGTTTCAGATGTCTCAATTTGCGATGGCGAAAGCGCAACACTTTCAGCTACAGCGCCTGGTGGTAGCTACGAATGGTATGATGATGCCACTGCAGGTTCATTGTTGGCAGCAAATGCCAATTATTCAACTCCTATATTAAATACAACAACATCCTTTTTTGTACAGACTACCGTTGCAGGTTGTACTGGTATCAGAGAAGAAGTTGTTGTTACAGTTAATCCCATTCCGGTCACTCCAACTGCTGCAGATATCGCTGTATGTTATGGTAATGCAGGGCAGATAACTGCCACTGCACCGGGTGGAATTTATGAATGGTATGATGAATCTTCAGGTGGAACTTTATTGGGAACAGGTGTATCTTTTACTACACCGGTTTTATATGCAGATATTTCCTACTTCGTACAATCTACTATTTTAGGTTGTACTGGCAGCAGAACTGAAGTAATGGTTACAGTAAATCCATTACCAGACGCTCCTACAGCATCCGGAGTTACCATATGTCAGAACGAAACAGCTTCTTTAACAGCAACTGCTCCCGGAGGAGCCTACAACTGGTATGATGTGGCAACGGGTGGAAGTCCTTTATATACTGGAACAACGTTTATAACTCAGCCAATTTCTTCTATAGCAACTTATTATGTTGAATCGACATTGCTAGGATGCCCTGGTCCTCGTACGCCAGTATTAATTAATGTAACCCCATTACCAGACGCTCCTACTGCATCAGACGCTACTATTTGTCAGGGTGAAGTCGCTACCTTAATTGCGACTGCTCCCGGTGGAGATTATAAATGGTATGATATGCCTGTTGGCGGCACATTGCTTACTTTAGGAAATACACTCAATACTCCTGCTTTAGCAGTTTCAACTTCATATTATTTGCAAACAACACTCTCTGGTTGCACTAGCACAAGAACTATTGTTAATGTTACAGTGAATCCAATTCCAGTACTTCCTTCCGTTAATAATATCAGTATTTGCGATGGCAGTTCAGGTACACTAACTGCAACAGCCCCGGGTGGAATATACCAGTGGTATGATGCATTGTTTGGAGGTACTTTATTGAATACTGGAACTTTTTTTACAACACCTGTTCTTTCTGCAACAACCACTTATTATGTGCAAACTACTGTTTTGGGATGTACCAGTGGAAGAAAAGCAGTTACCGTTACTGTTAATTCAATACCTATTGCTCCAACGGTTAGTAATGCAACTATTTGTGAAGGAGAACAGGCTGTTTTAACAGCTACTGCACCTGGTGGCGTTTATCGCTGGTATACAGCCGCTTCTGGAGGGACTTTGCTTGCTACAGGAACAACTTATACTACGCTACCTCTCGCAATTACTACAACTTTCTATATACAGACCACGGTTTTGGGTTGTGCCAGTTTGCGTACCCCGGTTACAGTTACAGTTAATCCTATTCCTGATGCACCTTCAGTAGCGAATGCTGTTATTTGCGAAGGATTTTCTACGATGCTTTCGGCTACAGCTCCGGGTGGAAATTACGAATGGTTTGATGCAGCAGTTGCTGGAAATTCTCTTGGTACAAGTTCTGATTATACAACTCCTACATTAATCGATACAACGTCTTATTTTGTACAGACAACCATCTTAGGATGTACAAGTCCGATGACCGAGGTTATTGTTGATGTGACGCCCACTGATAACCCGGAATTTAACTATGCTTCAGGAACTTTCTGTGTGTCAGGAGTTAATCCGGTACCTGTTATTTCGGGTGGTTTTCCTGGA
>PHDH01000229.1 GCA_002840935.1 Bacteroidetes bacterium HGW-Bacteroidetes-21
TCCACGCCCTTTAAATCTAAATCTTTATGCCATAACTGAACGACTTCCTGACCCAGGATATCTCTCAGCGTATATATCATATCGTGGTCGCAATTCGATCCTGGAAAAATGACAACACCAAATTTCATAACTGTGGTTTTGCCTCAAAGATATATATTTATTCGGAAAAAAAAGCTGCAAAAAAGCAAAGACACCATTTCCAAAAGGGAATGATGTCTTTGCAAATATTTAAAAGTCTAATGCCTATTTCGCAAAACTCACTGCGCGTGTTTCGCGGATAACGGTAATCTTTATTTGACCGGGATAAGTCATTTCGTCCTGGATTTTCTTGGCCAGTTCGAGCGACAAGTCTTCTATGCCTGCATCGGTTACCTTTTCGCTACCAACAATGACACGTAATTCGCGACCTGCCTGAATGGCAAAAGTCTTGGTAACGCCAGGGTAGGAAAGAGCCAGTGATTCGAGGTCGTTGAGACGTTTAATATACTGTTCGGCAATCTCGCGACGGGCGCCAGGACGAGCGCCACTGATAGCATCGCAAATCTGGACTACCGGTGAAATAAGCGAGGTCATCTCTACTTCTTCGTGGTGAGAACCAATAGCATTACAAACTTCGGGTCTTTCTTTATACTTTTCAGCCAGCTTCATACCTGCCAGTGCATGGGGTAGGTCTTTTTCTTCTTCGGCGACTTTTCCAATATCATGTAAAAGTCCGGCGCGTTTTGCCAGCTTGGCATTTAAGCCCAATTCGGTTGCCATGACAGAGCAAAGGTTGGCAACTTCACGGGAGTGTTGCAACAAGTTCTGTCCATAAGAGGAACGATACTTCATTTTACCGATAAGCTTGATCAGCTCAGGATGCAACCCGTGAACGCCCAGATCAATAGAGGTACGTTTGCCGATTTCCACCATTTCTTCTTCTACTTGTTTTTTAACTTTTTCGACCACTTCTTCGATGCGGGCAGGGTGAATACGTCCATCAAGAACCAGCTGATGCAAAGCAAGACGGGCAATTTCGCGACGCAGAGGATCGAAAGATGAAAGGATAATTGCTTCGGGGGTATCGTCTACCACGATTTCGATTCCTGTCGCTGCTTCGAGCGCACGAATATTACGGCCTTCACGACCAATAATGCGGCCTTTAATTTCGTCTTCGACATTAAAAACCGTTACAGAATTTTCGATGGCAGCCTCAGCCGCAACGCGCTGTATAGTCTGTACCACAATGCGTTTCGACTCCTTATTAGCTGTCATTTTGGCTTCTTCCATGATCTCGTTAACATAGCCAGTTGCCATACTGCGAGCTTCTTCTTTCAGCGATTCAACCAATTGACTTTTTGCCTCTTCAGCAGATAAACCGCTGATTGTTTGCAGTTTCTCTATTTGTTCGCGACGTGCTTTATCCAGCTCTTCAGCTTTCTTTTCGGAAACCTCGATTTGGGCTCTTAGTTTCTCTTGTATTGCCTCAACTTCATTCTTTTTACGTGCCAGATCTTCGATTTTTTGTGAAATTGAAGCTTCTTTTTGATTTACGCGTGTTTCGGCTTGCGACAGTTTTGAGTTTCTTTCGTTAACGATTTTTTCGTGTTCTGATTTTAATTGAATGAATCTTTCTTTTGCCTGTAGTTCTTTTTGACGACGAACCATTTCCGCATCCGATTCTGCATTCTTCTTAATACTGGCTACTTTCTGCGCCAGCATTTTATCCCAGAGAAAGTAGGAGATTCCCATCCCCACAAGCAGAGCAATCACTCCTGTAATAATTGTAAGTACCATATGTTTGAGTTATTAAAAAATTAAAAAAACCCGCACTAAGTTCTTTAACCGTTAGAGAAAAATCCATAATTTATGGATGGGAACACCGGGTACGTCTGAAGTCCACCGTCTCATCTGTGAGAACTACAGCAAGCTGCAGTTGAGGCCTTTCATAGGAATCCTGAGTTTTTTCCCAAGATTTATTCTGTTGATTTTTTCAACAACTAAAGAATTAATGCGGGCAATATTTTAGTCAAAGAACGTTATTGCTGCTCTATAATAGCATCGAGTTGTCTTTCAATGGATATCAACTCGTTTTCAAATTTCTTATCCTCCTCCCCGACCTTGTGTCTGAGATTATCTTTTGAATATTGAAGGGCGGCCATAACGAGGTAATCCTGTATGTCGTGTCCTGAGAAAGTACGTTTATATTTTGCTAATAATTCGTTGATTCCTCTGGCTGCCTTTCTGACTATTTCTTCTTCATCCCGGTCAATAATCATAGGATAGACCCTTTCGGCGATTGTAATCCTTATGTTTATCTTGTCTTCCATGTGATATTACCGGTTAATGAGAGCAATGCAATGATCAATTTCCCGCACCATTTTGTTTACCATAAGGCGTGTATCATGCACATCTTTCGACGTGAATTCAATATGCCGGGCAAACTTTAGGTTATTATATGTCTGTTTTAGTTCATGTAATTCTTCGTTTTTTTCTTGTAATTGTTTCTTTAACTGCTGCACCTGCTCTGTAAGCTGCCGGTTCTGAACCATACTGGCATGATACAATACCCCTAATTGCTGCGTTTTATCAGCAACTCGTTGAATGATATCTGCTTGGCCGTCTTTCATCAAAAAAACTCTTGTTCACACAAAATTAATACTTAATTCAAGAAAATGCAAGTATTTGTTTTTTTTGTGATATTATAAGGTTTTTACCAATAAACATTATCAATTTTTATAACTTCGTCACGCCAGACGAAGCAAGATGTAATTATAATTTTAACAAATATAAATGCGCAGATCCGGCAACTAAATTTATCCTCAGACTTTTTCACTTAGATTCTGGAATAACGCCGTTTTTCTTCCTCCAATAATTATCGAATTTCCCCTACCTTTGTCTAAGCAAAAGAATCTCCCAAATCTTGTAAAATTAATTTATGAACTTTCAGGAGCGATTGTCCGACAAAATCATCAAACACAAATATCTACTTCCTGCTATCGAAGCCATATGCATAAGAGAAGAAAAAAAGCATTAAAAAAATCTACTTAAAAGAGCTGAAGAAGTTTTGAAAATAAAATAAATCAAATACATGGAAATTCAAGAACTACATAAGGCATTGGTTGGAGCATGGTCGGACCGGAACCTGAATTATATCACCAGTAAACTCATAGAACTTTACAAAAACAAGAATTACGCCGCTATCAGGGAGGTCGTTAACAAGATTTCGAAATATGTAGTAATTGACGAAGAAAACGACGCCAAATGCTTCTCCCGTCTGGTAATGTTGTATCACCCCGACAGGGGCGAAGCCATACGCAATGAACTGGACCAACTGTTTGCCGGAAATCATCACGAAAAGCTGACCGAGTTTTCACACATACTCATTATCAGTCGCTTCGACTTTAACAGCGTAAAACCTGTGGCCATTGACGAAGATATTGACTATGACCCCGGTTATGGCATCTACGAAAGTCGCCGCGCGTATAAAAGCTATACCGATGAAGAGGACATCTACGATCTGGAAAACTCTTTTTCGGGCGACTACGAGAATTCCTTTTACAACGCAGTACGCCTGCGTATGTATGGCGATCCAGACCGGGAATTTCCGGCCCATTACCTCCACGATTTTGAGGAATTTGAATTATCCGAAAGTGGCATAGAAACCCTGGACGGTGTGGAACATTGCATTCATGCTGTTTCTATCGACCTGTCGAATAATGCGATTTCCGATCTTTCGGAGTTGTGGGAACTCCAACGCCTCGAGGAACTTTACCTAGCCAATAACCAGATCTCCTACATCGACGCCCTGAGCAATCTCCTCAACCTCCGCATTGTAGATTTGTCGGGCAACCAGATTGACGATATTACCCCTTTACTCTCACTGGACTTTCTGGAATACGTAAATCTTGCAGGAAATCCTGTCCCCAAAATACAAGTAGAAAAGCTGAAGGAAAAAGAGGTAATGGTAATGTTTTAGAGGCTGCGTTAGTTTAAGAGATCGTCACGCCAGACTCCTTTTCTCAAAACCACAATTGCTTTCTTGAGGTCGTAACCTCTTAACTCTGCTTTGCCCAAATTCAATATTCTGCTGGATAGATAAAACAGTTTCTATATATGACTTAATTTCAATTAGTCTGAAAAACAACCCCTTGTTATTTCATCTCGTCTTAATAATAAACCATAAAAAGCTAAGGCATATGAAATCATTTTTATTCCTTTTTGTTTTTCTTCTGTGTTCAACATTTTCATTTTCTCAACAGTGGTCAATTTTAGGATACTCCAATCAGCGAATCAACGCAGTTGCAGTTCATCCTCAAAATCCCAACATTATTTTTTGTGCCGGCGATAATTTGTATAAATCCGTCGATGGCGGTACGACCTGGGATACGGTTTTCCTTAATACTCCTTTTAATTCCATTTATTTTTATCCGGAATACCCCGACACCATGTTTGCGACCCTGGGCGCCGGATCAAATAGTGATGGCATTTACAAATCCACTGATGGAGGAGAACACTGGGCGAATCTGACCTGGATTTTCAGAACCACATCGATTATGATACCGTTCTATCCACAAGGTACTATGCTTGCCGGCACACTGGGAGATGGCGTTTTAATAAGCAGCGATTATGGACAAAACTGGACGCCAATGAACGATAGTATCGATAATATGAATGTGCTGTCGATGATAAACCTTTATCCTTCATGTATTCCCGAAGATCCTATCAATCTGTATCTGGCCGGCACCCATGGTGGAATATTCTTTTATCCAGAACACACATGGCTGACTTCTCCCGACGAATACTGGCACAATACCAATATGGCCACCAACGCCATTATTCCGGCCATTTCTAGAACGAATTCCGGAGATAAAATTTGGGCAGCAATAGGCGGAGGTTCTTATTCTGATGGTATGTATTATTCTGAAAACTTAGGCAGCACTTGGCTATTATCCGATTACTGGCCATTTATTACTGATATTCTTATCAATGCCATGAATTCGACTACAATTTATGCTGCAGATTCGGGTTCTGGAGTAAAACGTACAATTAACGATGGCTTGGTTTGGGAAACAATAAATAATAATCTGGGCGATTTACGTGTGCATTGCCTTGGCCAAAGTCCGCTCGACACAATGCGTTTATACGCCGGAACACAAGCCGGGTTGTATGTTTACAATTTTACTGCCGACGTCCAAAATACTTCATTTAAAACCGAAAATGTTGTTGTTTTTCCCAATCCGGCAAACGACTTCCTTAACGTTCAAGCTTACGATGCCGTTATTAAAAAAGTGGAGGTTTTTAGCACCAATGGCAAATTGCAAGAATGTCTCTATCCCCACACTGAACATGTAAAGATTCAGACAAGTTCCTTTGAAAAAGGTATATACATAGTTCGTGTTTATACAGAAAATACCGTTTCTACTTTTAAAATTAATAGGTAGAAGGGGTTGACTTGGGTTATTACATTCTCACTTGGAATGAAATTCGTGCTTAATTAACTGTATGACAATGGTTTGAATTAATGACTTTTATCTCTGTCATTCAAGCACATCAAGGTTTAACATTAATAAATTTTCCGGTTTCTGTCTTGCCATTGGTGTTTGCAAATTTATATATAATTATACCAGATTTTTTCAGGTCAACCTGAGTCTTTTCTGATTCAATTTTTAGCTCATTTATTAGTCTGACTTCTATCTGAATAACAGCCGAGTGTATGTGACAAAGGGATCGCGGGTTGCTTTCCTGTCGAACCCCGATGCCGTTGTTACGGGCTGCGGACTTTGTTGTCCGCGACGAAACCCTAATTGACATATAGTTTTTGTTAACATTTCGTTGTTATTTAGAAACTGTTTTGATTTTATTTAACAATTCTGTTAAGCATGAGTCTAATCATAGCCAATTGAATCATTGTTTCG
>PHDH01000230.1 GCA_002840935.1 Bacteroidetes bacterium HGW-Bacteroidetes-21
TGAGGTAAAATTTAGATACCGGATCTGCGCTTAAGTGAATGCCTGAAAATAATTAAGACCTGCTTCGTCCGGTATGACGTGAAAAAAGACCTTAATCGCCCTTAATCAATCTTCCCTCGGCAGTTTCGTCCCGGTCAATTTTGTAAGGATTGCCATAGTAATATACATTTCCACGCCCCGCCACGGTTGCGCCCAGCTCCTTGGTGACATGAACATAGGTCTGACCCGTTGAATTACTTTTCAAATAAAGGTAGTCGGCCCAGCAGTTTTCCATATTAAAATAGCTGTTCCCGTTATTGTAATAATAAGCGACTCCGGCATGACCACCAACCTCGAAATTGCCCGTACCAGCGTGAACCGAGAAATAAAAAGTCTCACAATTCACATTTATCTTGGCGGTGCTTATACCCGCATGATTATCAATATTTAGAACGGCCGTTTTAATGGTGTCGGTTGAAATTAAATCGCAGCATTCATTAATATATATGTTTTTCAGCGTTGGGGAGTGAACTTCAATTACTATTCGCTTATCCTGAGAGCGCATCCAGTTGCATTTGTTGTTGTTCTTAAGCACCAGTTTGGAATCAATAATTTCTGTCGAAATATTTTCTATCAGTTTTTCTCCGCAAGTGATGAGGGTTTTGTATGTACTATCTTCTACCCATCTGACTTCAAACACCGACAGAATTTCAAGCTCCTGAAACGATGCCAGCGTTCTTTCTTCGGTCGAAACCGGCTGGTTGGATTTAAAACAGTCGCATCTGTTTTCGGGTTTACAGGCCCAAATAAAAATAAATAACAAAAAAAATACTCTTGTATTCATTGCCGTAAAGTTAAATGATATATTTTAGTATTTGAAAGAACTTCTGAATCCTATGGGCAATCAACTATCAACCAAGCACTTGTGGCTACATAGCTTATTTAACCGGTATTCCATACTGGTTTTTCTGGTCTTTGCATTCGTGTTGTACGGCAATTCAATTAAAAATCAATATGCGCTCGACGACGAATATGTAGTGAATAACGATTTGGTTAAACAAGGGATAAGCGCTATTCCTACCATATTTACTTCGTATTATAGCGGCAACGAGAAAGAACAGTATGGTTACAGACCTATAGCCCGATCAATCTTTGCTATCGAATACCAGGTTTTTGGAGAGAACAAAAAGGCTTTTCATATTATCAATATTCTATTATACATACTACTCTGCTGGCTTCTCTATTCTACTTTTTCACTTTTTAGGGAATCTATTCCCCTCATGACCATCATTGTAGCTTCTCTCCTTTTTTTGTTTCATCCGGTGCATACCGAGGTTGTGAATAGTCTGAAAAACAGTGAAGAATTATGGTGTTTTATCTTTTCTTTGCTAGCGCTTCGTTTTTTTGTATCGTATCATCTTCGCAAAAATTTTCTGAATATATTTGCTGGAGGCACGATGCTTTATATTGCTTTTCTTACTAAAGAAACGGCCTTTGTATTTTTTCTGATTATTCCGCTTTTTCTTTATTTTTTGGGAGCACGGAAATGGTTTGTATTCTTATCTGGTCTGACATCCTTTGTCTTTCTTTTTCTTGCCTATAAAACATCGGGTTGGATATTGCCTGAAGCTGTTTCGCATGTTGAAAACTGGCAAAATCCTCTGTTTGCTGATGGGAGTCTGTCCTCTAAAATTATCCTGACATTGCTCAGTCTGGGACATTATTCCTGGTTATTGCTTTTTCCGAATAAGTTGCTGTTTTACTATGGGTTTAACATGATTCCAATGGAAGGCTTTTTTACGTTTCCTGTGATTATTTCACTCCTTGTTCATCTATTCTTATTGGTTCTGGCAGTGATTACGTTTAAGAAAAACAAAGCCATTTCGATGGGAATCCTTTTTTATTTTCTGGCAATTTCGCTTTTTGCCAATTATTTTATTCCTATAACTGGGATTGTGGCCGACCGACTTGTTTTTACAGCCTCCTGGGGATATTGCCTGTTTTTATCGGCGTTGCTTTATTTTTTATCTAATCAGCGGGCATTAAGTAAGTGGGTAACTTTCTTTATTCTTGGAATATTAGTCCTTTACGGAGGAAGAACTATTTCGAGAAATGCCGATTGGAAGAATATCGAGACGCTTTACAAGGCGGATATTCCTTACCTCAATCAATCTGCCAAGGCCAACGACCTCTATGCCTCCTATATGTTGCAAAAGGCAGAGTCGCTGATTAAAAATGGACGAAAAGCTTTCGAAGTAAAAGATATTATTGACGAATCGCTAAAGCATTTTAAAAAGGTAACAGAAATCTTTCCCGGATATGATAATGCATGGAATAATCTGGGCAGCATGTATTTATTGTATTATGGAGATACGGCCAATGGCGTATATGCTTTTAATAAGGCGTTGGAAGCAAATCCCGACATAATTCTGGCAAGGCATAATTTGGCTTATATTTATTATAAATCCGGCAAATTAGAACAAGCCAAAACTGCGTTGAATACCGTGTTAATGAAAGATAGTATGTATATTCCTTCCCTTTTTACCTATGGCGAAATAATGACTTTGGAGCAAAGGTATCCCGAAGCAGAAAACTATTTCAAGAAAATTCTTCGGCAGGACTCCATGCATACCGCTGCTTTGTTTAATATGGGGTCAATATATATCTTACGTCAGGATACTGTTAAGGCTTTGTCTTTTTTCGAAAAGGCAATACAAAAGGACAAAAGCAATAAAGCGCTGATTATGACTATTTCTGAATATTATTTCAGAAAGGGCGATGAGAAAAAAAGCCAGTATTATCGTAGTTTATCAGGTAAGTAAATGTTTTTTAACGTCCATTCTGTCTAAACTATTTGTAATTTTGCAGCATGAATGCAGTAAAGAAAAAAGGTAAAAGAAAGTGGCTTAAGATTCTGCTGGCAGTCTTTGCTATTCTGGTCCTTGGTCTGTGCATTACCGGTTGGTCTTACTACAAAAAAGTCTTTCATCCCAATATCAATATTACAAAAAACGAAACCTATCTGTATATCCCTACGGGTTCCGATTTTGATGCAGTGATGCAGATATTACAGAATAAAGGATGGCTTATCAATACGGCTTCTTTCGAATGGGTGGCAGAACTTAAAAATTACCCTTCGCAGGTCAAACCCGGAAAGTATAAAATAAAAAAGGGGATGTCGAATAACGATCTTGTTAACCTTTTGCGATCTGGTAGGCAAGAACCCGTTAAAGTGACCTTCAATAATATCCGAAAGCCCGAGGAACTGGCGGGTAGAGTCGCGAGTTATATTGAAGCTGATTCGATTTCCATTATTGATTTATACCGAAGTTCAGAAGCCCGTGAAGAATACGGTTTTGCCGGAGATAAGTTCTTTACCATGTTCATTCCCAACACTTATGAGTTTTACTGGAATACCAGTGCCGAAGATTTTTTCGAAAGAATGGCCAAGGAGTATAAGGATTTTTGGAATGAGGAGCGTAAAGAAAAAGCGAAAAGAACTGGCCTGAGTCAGTCGGAAATAACCATTCTGGCTTCTATTGTAGAAAAAGAGTCCCTACGTCGAGATGAACAGCCTTCTATTGCCGGGGTCTATATCAACAGAATTCGCACTGGTATGTTACTTCAGGCCGATCCTACAGTTGTATTTGCGATAGGTGATTTTACCATCAAAAGAGTTCTTAAAAAACAACTCGAATTTGATTCGCCCTACAACACATACATTCATAAGGGACTTCCTCCCGGACCCATTTGTCTTCCCCAGTCTTCGACAATTGACGCGGTTCTGAATTATAAAGATCACAAATATTTGTATTTTTGTGCCAAGGAAGATTTTTCGGGTTATCATAATTTTGCAAAGAATCTGGAACAACATAATCTCAATGCCCGCAAGTATCAGGCGGCGCTTAATAAATTAAATATCAAGAAGTAATATGACCAAAATTAAATTCGGGACCGATGGCTGGAGAGCAATTATAGCCCGCGAGTTTACCGTAGAAAATGTAGCAAAAGTGACTATCGCAGCTTCAAGATGGTTATTGAAAAAGTATAAAAATCCCTCGGTTGTGATTGGTTACGATTGCCGTTTCGGGGGAAAAATGTTTTCCGAAACAGTAGCTAAAGTTTTTGCTCACAGTGGAATAAAAGTATATTTCTCTACTTCCTTTGTGCCTACACCAGCCGTTTCTCTGGCCATCTCTTTTCTCGAAGCCAATATGGGTGTTGTCATTACGGCAAGCCATAATCCTCCCGATTATAACGGATACAAACTGAAAGGTTCGCATGGCGGTCCATTAATGGAAGATCAGACACGGGAAATTGAAGCTATGATCCCAGAAGAACTCGAAATACTTATCGATTCCCTGAAATGGGACGATCTGGTTGCAAAAGGTTTTATCATTGAGACAGACGTAGAGAAGATTTATATCGATCACCTCAAGAATAATTTCGACATCAAAGCCCTCAAAAAATCTAAGTTTAAATTTGCTTTCGAGGCGATGTATGGCGCTGGTCAGGACGTTATGCGCAAGCTCATGCCCGACATTGAGCTATTTCATTGCGATTATAATCCTTCGTTTAAAGGCATTGCCCCCGAACCCCTGGAGAAAAATCTGAAAGAGTTTCAAAATGCCATTGCCACTGGAAAAAAGATTGATTGTGGTCTCGCTGTAGACGGCGATGCCGATCGCATTGCATTGTTTGATAAGCATGGAAATTATATCGACTCGCATAATATTATTTTATTGCTGATTTATTATCTGGCGGGGTTTAAAAAACAAACAGGAAGCATAGTCACCGGTTTTTCAAGTACTTCTAAAGTCGAACAACTGGCCTGGAAATACGGCCTTGAAGTGAAACGTGTTCGTATTGGCTTTAAGGATATCTGTAAAATTATGCTCGAAGAAGATGTGTTGGTAGGTGGCGAAGAATCAGGAGGTATTGCCATCCGTGGACATATCCCCGAAAGAGATGGTATCTGGATGGGGCTCACATTGTGGACATTTATGATGGAAACCGGAAAAAATATTGACGAACTCTTGCAAGAAGTTCATAATATAACAGGTAATTTTTCCTATACACGCATTGATTTGAAAGTAGACGAAAATGTTAAAAAGGATGTGCTGAACCGTTGCAAAAACAACAATATCACTTCTTTTGGCAAATACAAAGTCGATCATCTCGAAACACTGGATGGCTTTAAATATTTCTTGAATGAGAGCGAATGGCTTATGATTCGACCCTCTGGAACAGAGCCCCTGCTTAGACTTTATGCCGAAGCTGAAACACCCGAAAAGGTAGCCGATATTCTAAAAAAGGCTTTGGACTTTGTGAATAAAAAATAGATAAGACAGATTTGACAACTTTCATAAAGTTGTCAAATCTTGTGATATATCGTTTTTTACTAAAGCAAATCGGATTTCATCGTACATGATATCGTTTTTGCAAATGGCCTTTTTAAACACGCCCTCTTTCTGAAACCCACATTTTTCCAACACTTTTTGCGACGCGGTGTTAAATTCAAACACGCCCGTGTGAATTCGAACAATGTCGAGGTTTTTAAATCCATATTCGCAAATTAATTGCACTGCCTGCGACATAATGCCTTTATTCCAGTATGGTTCGCCCAGGAAGTACCCGATTTCGGCAGATTTTCTGTAAACATCAGTAGCTTTATGTAATCCGATATTTCCCACATACTCTCCCTTGTATTCAATGGCAAAAATCTCGGTGGGTTGTTTTTTAGTACTGTTGGCAATAAATTTCTCGGCATCTTCCAAGGTATAAGGATGGGGAAAAGCATCTCTCAAATTGATACTTAGTCGGCCCTTAAAAACACTACAACACACTTATTAACAGATATTTGCTCGTAACTTTATTTGGTTAGATTTGCAAGT